>JASKJZ010000077.1 GCA_030154385.1 Clostridiales bacterium | reverse complement strand
TATGGTTGTTTTTGAAAAAGGTAAGCCAAAGAAAAATGATTATCGAAAGTTTCGGGTGAAAACGATAAAAGGTCCTGACGATTATGGAAGCATGCGTGAAATTTTAACGAGACGATTTTCTCATGGGTTAAAAGAAGAAAAAGAGTTGCGAGAAAAAAATATGGAGGCTTCGATGGGAAGCTTTAGTGTGTTTCCAGATCTTCTTTTAATGGATGGTGGAAAAGGTCAAGTCAACATCGCGTTGCAGGTGTTAGAGGAACTTCATTTAGCGATTCCGGTTTGTGGCATGGTGAAGGATGATAACCATAGAACCAGGGGACTGTATTTCCAAAATCAGGAGCTGCCTATGGATACCCATTCGGAAGCATTTCGCCTGATTACAAGAATTCAGGACGAGACACACCGCTTTGCCATCGAATATCACAGATCTTTACGTGGAAAGGCACAGGTGCATTCCATCTTAGATGAGATTGAAGGAGTTGGTGAAACCAGAAGGAGATCTTTGATTCAGCATTTTAAGTCGCTTGAAAAGGTGAAGGAAGCATCAATCGAGGAATTGATGGAGGTGCCAGCTATGAATCGAAGAGCGGCCGAGTCTGTATACGAATTTTTTCACAAATAATTGCTTGTAAATCATTGTTATGATAGAATACATTTATGTGTAAGCCCATAAAATTACAAGGAGGGTACCCTATGTATACCGTAGAAATTCAAAAGTTAATTGATAAATTGCATTTAGAAAATCTAACACCAGAAATATCTCTGGATAACATTACGATTTCGCAGACTGATGTGAATCGTCCCGCGCTTCAGCTTGCAGGATATTTTGATTACTTTGACAGTAATCGCATACAGGTGATTGGTCATGTGGAGGCTTCGTATCTGGAAACAATCGGTCATGCGAAGGAAATGGGAATGATGAAGCGGATTATGGATCATCAGGTTCCATGTATTGTCTATTGCCGAAGTATTGTTGTGAATCCAGAAGTGATTAAGATGGCACTGGAGTATAATATACCGATTCTTCGCTCCGACAAAACAACCTCCTCTTTTATGGCGGAAGTGATTCGTTGGTTGAATGTGGAACTGGCTCCTCGTATTTCGATTCACGGGGTATTGGTGGACGTCTTTGGTGAGGGGCTTCTGATTATGGGCGAGAGTGGAATCGGAAAAAGTGAGGCAGCTCTTGAGCTAATCAAGCGCGGACACCGTCTTGTTACGGATGATGTTGTCGAAATCAAAAAGGTAAGCGATGATACATTAATTGGGACTGCTCCTGACATTACCAGACATTTTATTGAGCTTCGGGGAATTGGTATTATTGATGTTAAAACGTTGTTCGGTGTGGAAAGTGTAAAGGATACGCAGTGTATTGATTTGGTCATTAAGCTGGAAGAGTGGAATAAGGATGAAGAGTATGATCGCCTTGGTCTGGAGGAAAAGTATACGGAATTTTTGGGCAATAAGGTAGTTTGCCATTCGATTCCGATTCGTCCAGGAAGAAATCTTGCGATTATCTGTGAGTCGGCAGCCGTTAACTATCGTCAAAAGAAGATGGGATACAATGCAGCGAGAGAGCTTTATAATCGTGTAACCAATAATTTAATGAATAACAGTATGCAAAAGAAATAGGAGCAAAGGGATGGATAAGATTTGTGTAGCGGTTGATTTAGGTGGAACAAGCGTAAAAATGGGTTTTTTCTCACAAAAGGGAGAGCTTTTAGACAAGTGGGAGATACCAACCAGAAAGGAAGAAGCGGGAAGCCATATTTTACCGGATATTGCGACTTCTATCTTAAAGGAACTGTCACTCCGGGGAATTGAAAAGGAAGCGGTGATAGGGATTGGAATTGGTGTTCCAGGACCTGTTGTTTTGGAAAAAGAAGTACTTCAATGTGTCAACCTTGGATGGGGACATGTCGCAGTGGCCGAGGAGCTTATAAAGCTTACCGGTATTCCAATTGTTAAGGTAGCAAATGATGCAAATGTTGCAGCGCTTGGTGAAATGTGGATGGGCGGCGGAAAGGGCTTTATGAGCATTGTAATGGTTACGCTTGGAACTGGTGTTGGTGGAGGCATCATTATCAATGGAGAGATTTTGTCTGGCAGCAATGGGGCAGCGGGCGAGATTGGTCATATTACCATCAACTTAGAGGAGGCAGATGCTTGTAACTGTGGGAAAAAGGGCTGTTTGGAGCAATATGCTTCGGCAACCGGTATTGTAAAGGAAGCGAAGAGAGCGCTTCTTGCATCCGATGAACCTTCGTCTCTTCGCAGTTTTTCTTCTCTTAGTGCAAAATCTATATTTGATGAGGCAAAGGCTGGTGACTCACTAGCTTTAAAAATGGTGGATCAGCTTGCAAAAAATCTTGGAATTGCGCTTGCGCATGTAGCACATACGGTTGATCCAGAGGCATTTGTAATCGGAGGCGGGGTATCTAAGGCAGGTAATATTCTGACAAAAAATATTGAGACCTATTATAATACCTATTCCATGGATGCCTTGAAAAATAAGACGTTTACGCTCGCTACATTGGGAAATGATGCGGGAATTTATGGTAGTGCAAAATTGATAGGAGCGAATTTGTTTGATGAATGAGTTTGAACAGCAATTAGCTAGATTGCTTGGGAGCGAACAGATAAAAAGGAACGAACCGTTGTGCTGTCATACTACATTTCAAATCGGGGGTCCCGCTGATTATTTTGTGACACCAAAGACACCAGAGGACATTACGCGGGTGATTGCGCTTTGCAGAGAGCATACAATACCATTTTATGTGCTTGGAAATGGGAGTAATTTGCTGGTGGGTGACAAGGGTTATCGGGGGTTGATTCTACATATCGGAAAAGGTATGGATCAAATTTCGTTTTCCAAAGAGGGAATCGTACACGCGCAGGCGGGTGTGCTGCTATCAAAGCTCGCCAATGAAATCGCAGCACATGCCTATACGGGGTTTGAGTTTGCATCTGGGATACCTGGAAGTCTTGGGGGTGCAGTTGCGATGAATGCAGGAGCCTATGGAAGTGAGATGAAGGATGTTCTAAAAGAGGCAACGATTCTTGATGAAGACAATCAGATACGAATTTTGACAAACAAGGAGCTTTCTTTTTCTTACCGAAACAGCAAAATTCAAATGGAACATTTAATTGTACTAGAAGCTGCCTTTTCTTTTATGCTGGATGACAAGGAAGTAATTTTTTCACGCATGGCGGAGCTCAATCAAAGGCGAAAAGACAAACAACCCTTACAGCTTCCCAGTGCGGGAAGTACCTTTAAACGACCGAAGGGATATTTTGCCGGCAAGCTCATTGAGGATACGGGACTTCGCGGTTACCGGGTTGGAGGAGCTTCAATATCCACGAAGCATTGTGGTTTTGTAGTAAATGATAACAAGGCAACTGCACAGGATGTGCTTGCTTTGGTTCATCAGGTCGATGAACAAGTACATGAAAAGTTTGGCGTGCATTTGGAACCAGAGATACGAATGATCGGTGAATTTTAGCCAACGAAGAGAAATGGGGAAAGAAATGAGACTGGTAATTGTGACAGGGATGTCAGGAGCAGGAAAAAGTTCTGTTTTAAAAATGTTAGAGGATGCGGGATTTTTTTGCGTGGATAACATGCCAATTCCCTTTATAAAGCGCTTGATGACGGTATTATCAACCGATGATTTGGGGACGGATAAAATTGCCCTTGGGGTGGATGTAAGGAGTGGACAGGCTTTAAACGGCATGACACAGGTCATTCAATTTCTACGTACGGAGCAGATTACATTTGAAATTTTATTTCTCGATGCGAGCACTGAGGTTTTGGTAAAGCGGTTTAAAGAAACAAGGAGAACGCATCCGCTGACTGGTGTGGGGCGTGTTGAGAAAGGAATTGATCTTGAAAGGCGTAAGCTTCAATTTCTAAAGCAGCAGGCCAATTATATTTTGGATACAAGCCATTTGCTGATAAGAGAGCTTAAAGCAGAGATTGATAAAATCTTTTTTTCTACCGAAATCTATTCTAATTTTTTTGTAACGGTATTGTCCTTTGGATTTAAGTATGGAATTCCAGCCGATGCTGATTTGGTTTTTGATGTTCGATTTTTACCAAATCCCTACTATGTGGATATGCTAAAATATAAGACGGGAAACGATGCAGAGGTCTACAATTATGTCATGCAGTCCGAAGCCGCAGTGAATTTTTTGAATAAATTAGAAGATATGCTTCGTTTTTTGATTCCAAATTACATGATAGAGGGAAAAAATCAGCTGGTTGTGGCAATTGGATGTACCGGGGGAAAACACCGTTCGGTCACGCTGGCAAACGCCATAGCTAAGCGGCTTACCTCTATGGAATATAGTTTGAAAACGGAACATCGGGATATTGATAAATAACAGGAGTAGCTATGTCATTTTCAAAAAATGTTAAGGAAGAACTATCGAGGCAGTTAACCCCTGCAAGGCATTGCCAGATTGCGGAAATAGCAGCAATTACAAGCTTGTGCGGCAGTATCATTATGAATGAGCATAATGAGTATTTTATTAAAATTCATACAGAGAACTTGACAGTTGCAAGAAAATACTTTATTTTAATAAGGAAATCATTTCACGTTTCTGCCGATATATCGGTACGAAAAAACAACCATTTAAAAAAAGGAAATGTTTATACGGTATGGGTAAAGGATGAAAAAGCTTCTCTTAAAATATTGCAGGCAACGAAACTGATTACGCCGGATGGCGAAATTTTAGAAGAGCTTTCGATGGCAGATAATTTAGTCGTACAAAATACCTGCTGTAAACGAGCATTCATTCGTGGTGCTTTTTTGGCCTATGGATCAATGAGCAATCCTGCGAAGAACTATCATTTTGAAATTGTTGCCTCTACCAGAAAAAAGGCAGAGCAATTACGAGATATCATAAATTTTTTTGAAATGGATGCTAAAATCGTGCAACGAAAGAAACATTTTGTTGTGTATATCAAAGAGGGCTCACAGATTGTAGATTTATTAAATATCATGGAGGCTCATGTGGGATTGATGGAGCTTGAAAATGTGCGTATATTAAAAGAGATGCGCAATTCCATTAACCGTCAGGTAAACTGTGAGACCGCGAATATCAATAAAACAGTAGTAGCTGCAACAAAGCAGATTGATGATATACGTTATATTCGGGATACCATCGGGTTTGAGGAGCTGACAGAAGGTTTGGAGGAGATTGCAAGGCTTCGGATTGAGCATACCGATGCCTCCTTAAAGGAGCTTGGAACCATGCTGAATCCACCGATTGGTAAGTCTGGAGTCAATCATAGATTAAGAAAGTTGAGCATGCTTGCACAACATCTTAGGGAAGAAAAGGAGAGATAATATGTTAACCAAAACAATGACAATTAAAATTCCAACCGGACTCGAGGCAAGACCGGTAGCATTACTGGTTCAGGTAGCAAGCCAGTATGAGAGCAGCATTTACATTGAATGTGAAGAGAAAAAGGTAAATGCAAAGAGTATTATGGGGATGATGAGTCTTGGACTTGCAGCAGGCGAAGAGGTACTCGTATCTGCAAATGGAGAGGATGAGGAAGCAGCTATCCTAAATATCGAAAAGTACTTATCAAGCAAAGAGTAACGGACAAAAGAATGAAAGATGGGAGATATTATGAATTTTACCCATTTACATGTGCATACGGAATACAGTCTGCTGGACGGTTCTTGTAAGATAAAGGAGTTAATCCAGCGGGCAAAGGAATTAAAAATGAATAGTCTGGCGATCACCGACCATGGTGTTATGTATGGCGTGATTGACTTTTATCGTGCAGCCAAGGAGATGGATATCAATCCAATTCTTGGCTGCGAGGTTTATGTTGCGCCAAATTCCAGATTGGATAAAGAATCTGGGAAAACCGATGGGAGGTACCACCATTTGGTACTTTTGGCGGAAAATAATATCGGGTATGCCAATTTAATGAAAATCGTTTCGAAGGGCTTCACCGAGGGCTTTTATTATAAGCCTCGTGTGGACTATGAAGTACTTTCCCAGTATCACGAGGGAATTATAGCCCTTAGTGCCTGCCTTGCAGGAATTGTATCTGCGAATCTTCGCATGGGTTTTTACGAAGAGGCAAAAAAAGAAGCACTGCGTCTACAGGAGTTGTTTGGTGCTGGTAATTTTTATTTGGAATTGCAAGATCATGGGATGCCAGAGCAAAAGGCTGTAAATCAAGGAATGCTCCGTCTGCATCAAGAGACGCAGATTCCGCTTGTTGCGACCAATGATATCCATTATATCAAGGAAGAGGATGCGATGGCGCATGATATTTTGCTTTGTATCCAGACGCAAAAAAAGGTAACCGATGAAAACCGGATGCGTTACGAAGGTGGTCAGTTCTACCTAAAGTCACCAGACGAGATGGAAGCTTTGTTTCCATATGCAAAAGAAGCGTTAGAAAATACAAATAAAATAGCAGAGCGTTGCCATGTGGAGATTACCTTTGGGGAGTACAAGCTTCCCAGGTTTGATGTACCAGATGGCTATTTGGCGTGGGACTATTTACAGCTTCTTTGTAAGGAAGGCTTGAAAAAGCGTTATCCAGATTCATATGAGACTCATATGGAACGGCTGCAGTTTGAGTTAAATACGATACATGATATGGGTTTTGTGGATTATTTTTTAATTGTAGGAGACTTTATTAAGTATGCAAGAGACCATGAGATTCCAGTAGGACCTGGTCGTGGTTCGGCAGCGGGAAGTATTGTTGCGTATAGCCTTGGTATTACCAATATCGATCCCATTCAATTTAATCTTCTGTTCGAGCGCTTTCTAAATCCAGAACGACTTACAATGCCAGATATCGACATTGATTTTTGCTACGAACGGCGCCAGGAAGTAATCGACTATGTGGTAAAGAAGTACGGGAAAGACCGGGTGGTACAAATTGTGACCTTTGGAACCATGGCAGCAAAGGCGGTAATCCGTGATGTGGGACGTGTACTAGACCTTCCCTATTCATATGTGGATTCGATTGCTAAAATGATTCCAACGGAGCTTGGCATTACCATTGAAAAGGCACTAAAATCAAACAAAGAGCTGCGAGAGCTTTATGAAGGTGATGAACAGGCAAAATATTTGATTGATATGTCCCTTCGACTGGAAGGGCTCCCAAGACACACCTCGATGCATGCAGCAGGAGTCGTAATTAGCAAGGAATCAGTAGACGAATATGTGCCGTTATCAAAAGCTTCGGATGAGACGATTACCACGCAGTTTACGATGACCACCTTAGAGGAGCTTGGACTCCTAAAAATGGACTTTTTAGGCCTTCGAACCTTAACGGTAATTTCGGATGCGGTAAAATTGATTCAAAAGAGAGGCGTTATTTTTGATATCGACACAATCG
Organism: Clostridiales bacterium; assembly: GCA_030154385.1. Next base: position 1,761 of record JASKJZ010000077.1, on the reverse strand, counting down.
ACATGGCGGATAAAAATGTTTATGAACTGATTTCTTCTGGAAAATGTGAGGGTATTTTTCAGTTAGAAAGTGCAGGCATGAAAAGCTTTATGAAGGAATTAAAGCCAGAGTCAATCGAGGATGTGATAGCAGGGATTTCCCTTTACCGCCCAGGCCCAATGGAATTTATTCCAAAATATGTAAAGGGAAAAAATAACCGTGATAGCATCACCTATGATTGTAAGGAGCTTGTGCCAATTCTTGCGCCAACCTATGGCTGCATTGTATATCAGGAGCAGGTTATGCAGATTGTAAGGGATCTGGCTGGCTATAGTTATGGACGAAGTGATCTTTTAAGGCGTGCAATGTCAAAGAAAAAAGCTTCGGTCATGGAAAAGGAGCGAAAAAACTTTGTCTATGGTAATGAGGAGGAAGGGGTCGCTGGCTGTGTTGCCAATGGGATTCCAGAAGGAATTGCGAATAAAATATACGATGATATGGTTGATTTTGCAAAATATGCCTTCAACAAATCACATGCGGCAGCTTATGCGGTAGTGTCTTATCAAACCGCGTATTTAAAATACTATTACCCGGTGGAATATATGGCAGCGCTTTTGACCTCCGTGCTTGGAAATATGTCAAAGGTCGCAGAATATACCTTGCATCTAAGACAAATGGGAATTGCAATTTTACCACCCGATATCAATGAAGGCGAGAGTAATTTTTCGGTATCGGGAAATAATATACGATATGGATTGTCTGCGATAAAGGGGCTTGGAAGGCCTGTAATCGAGGCTATCGTACTGGAACGGCAAAGTGGAGGAAAATACCTCTCTTTGGAGGATTTTGCCAAACGTCTTTCTGGAAAAGAGGTAAACAAACGAACGATTGAAAACTTTATCAAGGCAGGTGCATTTGACAGCCTTTCTGGTACCAGAAAGCAAAAAATGTCGGTATATGCGCAGGTTCTTGACAGTGTTAGTCAGGAAAAGAAAAATTCTCTGTCCGGACAGATGTCTTTCTTTGATTTTTTTACCGAGGAGGAGAAGCTTGATTATGAGGTTAAATATCCAGAGGTAGGAGAGTATGAAAAGGAAGAGCTTCTGGCTATGGAAAAGGAAGTCCTTGGCATCTATGTCAGTGGACATCCAATGGAAGAGTATGAGGCGATGTGGAAGAAGAACATCACACATACCACCGCAGACTTTCTTTTGGATGAGGAAACGAATCAAGTGAAAGCGGCGGATGGAGAAGTTGCGGTTCTTGGCGGTATTATTACAGCAAAGACAATAAAGGCAACTAGAAATAATGCAACGATGGCATTTATTACCTTAGAGGATTTGTTTGGTTCTATCGAAATCATTGTATTTCCTAGGGATTATGAAAAGTATCGAAATGAGTTGGAGCATGATGCCAAGGTGTTTATTCGAGGAAGAGTAACGGTGGAGGAGGATAAGCCTGCAAAGCTGATTTGCCAGTCGGTCATTCCCTTTGACAAGGTGCCAAAAGAACTTTGGGTCAAATTCCCAGATAAAGAAACATTCGTGATGATGGAACAGAAACTTTATGAAATTTTAAAGGATTTTGATGGAGAGGATGGCGTGGTTATTTATTTGGAGCAGGAAAAACAGATTAAGCGTCTTCCAAGGAATAAGACAATTCGAGCGGATCAAGGGGTAATAGCGAAACTTAGCGAAACTTTTTTGTCGAAAAACCTGCGGATTCAACAAAAGAGTATTGAAAAATAATACGATAAGCGGTAGAATAGAGAGGAAAATTCTT
>JASKJZ010000076.1 GCA_030154385.1 Clostridiales bacterium | reverse complement strand
TATTGAAACGACTTATCCTATTCATCATACTTTGTATGTTTTTAGATCCGATACAAATTAAGGCGGAGGAAATTAATCTGCCCTATGAGGAGTCCATCGACTATGATGCGCTTCAAACGACCGTGGATCAGATTGTAGGAAACGATACCTTTGACTTCAAAGCCTTTGTACTGTACTTGGTAAAAAGCGGACAAGGAGTATCCATAGCTTCGCTTGGAGATAAATTAATATCCTCATTAAAGGAGCAAATCGTAGGAGAAAAAAGTCTTCTCGTTCGACTCGGCACAATACTATTATTTGCGGCCATATTTGCCAATTTTACAGAAGCCTTTCGAAATCGTCAGGTTGCCGAAATTGGACATTATATTTGTTACCTTATCTTGTTTTCAATTGCTATGGTGTCCTTTCAAGAAATGATGGAGCTTGCCGTAACGGTACTTACCAATGTACAGGATTTTATGCGGGCGTTGGTACCAGCATACTATATGGCGCTCATGTTTTCTTCGGGAGTTACCACATCAGGCCTATTTTATCAGGGAATTCTGATTGTAATTCAGATTGTTGAACGTGTTATATTACAGGGGATATTGCCGATGATTCGTGTCTATTTCTTGTTGTCGATGATGAACAATTTGACCAAAGAAGGTATGTTTTCTAAAATGACTGAGCTATTAGAGAGCTTAATTCGGTGGTTGATGAAAGGGTTTTTAGGCGCTGTAACCGGATACCATGTAATGCAGGGACTCTTGGTTCCAATTACCGATAGCTTAAAAAATCGAATCGCGATTAAGACGATGAATCTTTTGCCAGGAGTAGGAAATGTGCTTGGTACCGCGGCCTCTACTGTTATCAGTGCAGGAATTGTCATAAAAAATGCGATTGGAGTGGCAGGACTTATCGTTCTTTTGCTGATATTAAGTGTTCCACTCCTTCGACTTTTATTTTCTGCAATGGTCTACAAAGTCTTTTCCGCAGTAGCAGAACCGATATCGGATAAGCGAATTATCGCCTGTCTTGGTGCAACCTATAAGGCTATCAGCCTCCTTTTATATGTAACCTTTATTACAGGAATTTTATTTATGCTAACAATCGTAATTGTTATGGCAACTACAAACGGGAGGGTGTAATGCAGACTGTAATGGATACGGTAAGAGAATTGGCCATATTTATGGTATTGGCTTCTATGATTAAGAGCTTGATTGGCAAAAGCACCTATTCTAAATACATCGAGTTTTTTATTGGTCTATTGATGATTGGAATCATGCTGCGTCCGCTCGAAGGGTATCTTATGGGAGGAGAGCGCTATGAAGATAAGTTGTCGAAGCTTTTTGAAGATTGGAGTCACCTAGAGGAGGAAGAAATGCCAATCCAAAACGGAACTGTGGATGAAGCAATTCTTTATCAGGCACAATTAAACATAGAGGAAGAAATCAGTGTGTTTGCAAAAGAAAAAGGGTTATCCCCTCGCTCCTGCAAGGTCATACTTGAGGAGGGGGAAGAGGCGTTTGGAGAGGTTAAATCAGTTGCCCTTCGGATGAAAAACGGATACCAGGAAGAGCAAAATGAGAAAAAGGAACAATTAAAAAACTGGATTATGACACAATACGGGGTGGAAGAAAAAAAGATTTCAATCAAGTAAAATAGGAAGGAAGAGCGCGTGGAAAAAAAGAAGCTGAATTTAAAAGAAATCGGTATGGATAAGGTGGTGATAATATTTGCTGCAGGAATCTTTCTTTTGGTGTTATCCTTGCCATCCATGAATAAAACAAAGGTGAAAAATAGTGTAACAAAAGATAGCAATGTGGCAAGTATTTCTAACACTTCCAATGTCAATTTACAGGAAGAATACATAAGCTGGATGGAGGAACGTCTTGCGAAAACCATCCGCAAAATGCAGGGAGTATCCGATGCAGAGGTTATGATTACACTCCAAGAATCCAGTGAAAAGGTCGTACTTAAGGATAGTCCCTTCACGCAGGAGAATTCATCCAGAGAAGGAAATGACGAGAGAGAAGTAAGCTCGAGTGCCAGCAGAGAGGATGAAACTGTTTTAGTGGAAGGGGAAAACAGTACTACTTCGCCCTATGTGCTTAAGGAGATAGAACCAGAGGTAGAAGGCGTTCTTGTTTTGGTTTCCGGGAATGAGGATGGTGTGTTAGAGAGTGAAATAGTTGATGCAATCGAGGTATTATTTCATGTACCAGCACATAAAATTAAAGTAATGAAAATGAAATCCGGCGCGAACTGACCGGATAGAAGGAGAAAGGTATTGAAACATATATGGAAAAAAAACCAGATCATTATCACTGCACTGGCAATCATGCTTGCCGTTGCTGGCTACCTTAATTTCTCTAAGGAGGATACCTTAAACACCTTAGATGGAGACATGGAGGCCACCTCTACATATGACGAAAACACGACGGAGGATTTTGGTATTTTGGACTTGTCCGAGGAGGATACTTTAGCAGTGGAGGATAGCGGGGAGGCCGTGAGTGAGGAAGTAGTAGCAACGGAAGGTGAAGCGGTAGCAGATGCAAACGATGAAAATGTGGGAGAGGCTGTGATGGTAAGTAATACCATATCGGCAGATTATTTTGCTTCCGCAAAGCTGCAAAGAGAGCAAACACGAGCTAAAAGTAAAGAACTCTTGATGGAGATCGTGGACAATGATACGTTATCAGAAGCCCAAAAGCAAGATGCCATTGATGGGATTGAGAAGCTTGCAAGTCTTGCTGAGAAGGAAAGTGCGACGGAAATTTTATTGGAGGCGAAAGGATTTCCGGATTCCGTTGTTAGTATCGTGGATGAAAGTGTTGATGTAATTGTAAATGCAAATGAGCTGACCGAACAGCAGATGGCGCAGATTGAAGATATCGTAAAGCGAAAAACCGAGATATCCGCGAAGAATATCGTCATTACCCCAGTGGGAGTATCAAAAAACTAATTGCAAATCAATTGAATTTTGATATAATGGATATAGTATATATGATACGAAAGCTAGGAGGTTACGGCAATGAGCAAAGAAACAGAAATTAAAAATTCTTATAAAGTACTAGAAAACAGTACCATTGGTGAGGTACAGATTGCAGATGAAGTAATTGCAATTATTGCAGCGTTGGCTGCGACAGAGGCAGAAGGCGTATACTCCATGTCTGGTACGGCAACAAATGAACTGGTTTCCATGCTTGGTATGAAGAATTTATCCAAGGGAGTTAAGGTATTAGTAGATTCCAAGGCAGTGTCCATCGACATCGCACTTAATATGAAATATGGCTATAGTATTCCAAAGACTTCGTTGCAGGTACAAGATAAGGTGAAGCAGGCTATCGAAAACATGACAGGACTTACAGTAGATGAGGTCAATATTCGGATTGCCGGTGTAAAATTAGAAGGACAGAAGTAGAATGGGGACTTTTGTAATGCAAAAGTCCCTCTTATACGTTCGAAAAAAGAAATGAGGAAAAAACATGAAAAGAAGTGAATTAAGAGAGCATCTGTTTTTAATGCTGTTTTGTAAAGATTTTCATCCAAAGGAGGAGTTATCGGAACAAGCACAGCTTTATTTAGAAACGGCAGATCAATTTAAAATTGACGAAATTGCAAAGCACGAATTGAAAATGCCCTCTGAAAAGGAAAAGGAGGCACTCAATTCCCGCTTTTTGGATGTCGTAGACAAAATGGATGCGATTGATGAAAAAATTGTAGAGGCGAGTGTTGGCTGGAAGATCAATCGTATTGGAAAGGTTGAGCTTACGATTTTAAGACTTGCTATTTTTGAAATGCTGTACGATGAAGAAATTCCAACAGGAGTGGCAATTAATGAAGCCGTAGAGCTTGCGAAAAAGTTTGGTGAGGACAACTCCTCTGCATTCGTAAACGGGATACTGGCAAAGCTTGCAGATTAGAAGGAATGGGTTTTTAAATGAAGGATGCGGTATATTCGGTTTCTCAGGTTAATGGATATATTAAAAATTTATTCGCACGAGAATCCATACTACAGCAGATTTATGTGAAGGGCGAAGTTTCTAATTGTAAATATCATACCTCGGGGCATATTTATTTTACTCTGAAAGACGAAAAAGGGCAGATGGCCTGCGTTATGTTTGCAGGTCAAAGAAATGGCCTTTCTTTTCGCATGTCAGAAGGTCAAAGTGTTATTGTACTTGGCAGCATCCAGGTGTATGAACGAGATGGTAAGTATCAGATGTATGCCAAAGAAATTCTTTTGGATGGACAAGGAGCTTTGTACGAGCAGTATGAAAGACAGAAACAAAAATTAAAAGAGCTTGGATTATTTGACGAGACTTACAAACGCCCGATTCCAAAGTATGCAACAAGAATCGGTGTTGTAACGGCAAGTACAGGCGCGGCGATACAAGATATCATTAATATTACGCACCGCAGGAATCCATATGCGCAATTATTTTTATATCCGGCGAAGGTACAGGGTGATGGTGCAAAGGATACCATTGTAGCGGGAATCGAATATCTGGATCAATTTGGAGTAGATGTTATTATTGTGGGACGCGGCGGCGGTTCAATTGAGGATCTATGGGCATTTAATGAGGAAGCAGTCGCTTGGGCGATTTTTAATTGCAACACGCCGATTATTTCTGCGGTCGGACATGAAACAGATACCACGATTGCGGACTATGTAGCAGATCTTCGGGCACCGACTCCTTCTGCTGGAGCGGAGCTTGCGGTGTTTTCTGTGCTTGACTTTTTCTATGAGCTGGAAACAAAAAGCGATCGTTTGAATCGTACGATGAAACAGCGGATTGATGCATTAAGAAGCAGACTATCCAATTATCAGCTTCGTATTACCTATCAAGACCCGATGCATCAGCTTGTACAGCGGCGACAGTTTTTGGCGGATGCTGAACTTCGTATGCAAGATAAAATGGAGCGGAAGGTGAATCAAAAGCGGCATCAGTTGGCACTGTACATAGAGAGACTAAATGGTTTATCTCCATTAAATCGTCTAAGTCAAGGATATAGCTACGTGACCGATGAAATGGGAAATGTAATTAAGAGTGTTCATGGTCAAAAGCCAGGAGATGTCATTTCAGTCGATATGGTAGATGGAACCATAAAGGCAACCATTGATGTAGTAAAACCAAGAAAGAGGAAGGGTTAGTATGGCAAAAGCAAAGGATCTAGAAAGCTCGATGCAAGCACTTGAACAGGTGCTGATGGAATTAGAAAAAGAAGAGATTAGCCTGGAAGAGTCTTTTTTGCTTTATCAACAGGGAATGAAGTTGATTAAGACCTGTAATGATTCCATTGATAAAGTCGAAAAGCAGTTGATACTCCTAAATCAGGGAGAACATGGCGATGAGGAGAAATAGATGGAATTTGAACAGGAATTAATGGTACGCACCAAAGAAGTGGAGGCGTGCATTGCATCCTTTTTACCAAAGGAAGAAAACGATCAGGCGATTATTATGGAGGCGATGAATTATAGCGTGCTCGCAGGCGGAAAACGCCTTCGACCGATGCTGATATTGGAAACCTATCGTATGTTTGGGGGCGAGAAGCAAAGAGAAGTGGAGCCTTTTATGGCAGCGATGGAAATGATTCATACGTATTCCTTGGTGCACGATGATTTACCTGCTATGGATAACGACCTATATCGTCGGGGAAGAAAGACAACGCATGCCGTTTATGGAGAGGCTATGGGGATTTTGGCTGGGGACGCCTTATTAAATTATGCCTTTGAAACGGTCAGCTCGGCTTTTGACACAACAACTTCACTTGAACTTACAGCAAAAGCGTTTCAAATTCTTGCCAGAAAGTCGGGTATCTATGGAATGATTGGCGGACAGGTCGTAGATGTATTGGCAGAAAAAGAAGACTTAACGCATGAAAAAATAGAATATATTCATCGGTTAAAAACAAGTGCCCTCATAGAGGCTTCTATGATGATGGGTGCGACACTTGCAGGAGCCACAAAGGATGACGTGGCCAAAATCGAGCAGGCAGCAGGACTGGTGGGCTTGTCATTTCAGATACAAGATGATATTCTGGATATTACCAGTTCGTTGGAGGTACTTGGAAAATCAGCGGGCATCGATGAAAAGAATCAAAAGGTTACCTATGTGACCTTGCGTGGTCTTACACAATCGAGGGAAGCAGTTCGGGAATACAGTGAGCAGGCACTTGCTATTTTAAAGGATTTTCCATACGAGAATCAATTTTTACTAGAGTTAATTACTGCTTTGATTTATAGAAAAAAGTAAAGAAGGTGAAATTTTGTCTCTACTGGAGCAAATTGAAAAACCAAACGATATCAAACAGATTAGAAAAGAAGATCGTGAAGCCTTAGCAAAGGAAATTCGACAGTTTTTGATTCATTCGATTAGTAAAACAGGCGGCCATTTAGCCTCCAATCTTGGAACCGTAGAGCTTACAATGGCGCTCCATTTAATGCTTGATTTCCCAGAAGATAAATTGGTTTGGGATGTTGGGCATCAAGCGTATACCCATAAAATATTAACGGAACGAAGAGATGGATTTTCAAGTCTTCGACAATTCGGAGGAATGAGTGGATTTCCAAAGCAAAAAGAAAGCAATTGTGATGCGTTTGATACGGGACACAGCTCTACTTCGATTTCAGCAGCATTGGGGCTTGCCAGAGCAAGGGATATCAAGGGATTGGCTCATAAAGTCTATGCAGTTATTGGGGATGGTGCACTTTCTGGAGGTATGGCCTATGAAGCGCTCAATAATGCAGCCAGAATGAAGACGAATATGGTTATCGTTTTAAATGATAACAATATGTCGATTACGGAAAATGTTGGGGGAATGGCAAATTATCTAGGGAAGATACGAACAGCAACCAGTTATCAGAATCTAAAGGGAGGCGTAGAATCCGCCCTTCGCAGTGTTCCTATGGTAGGGGATGCGGTAGCGGATAAGATAAAGCGCTCTAAGGATAGCCTAAAGCGCCTGTTCATTCCTGGAATGCTATTTGAAGATATGGGTCTTACCTATATAGGACCGATTGATGGGCACAATATTTCGGAGATGATAGTTGCGTTTCAAAGCGCTCAAAGAGCGAAGGGCGCTGTGTTAGTCCATGTGATTACGAAAAAGGGGAAGGGATACTCCTATGCGGAGAAAATTCCATCGAAGTATCATGGAATTGATCCTTTTGACATCAAAAGCGGAAAATCAGTGGAACGTAAAAAAGCAGAAACGTACACCTCTGTTTTTGGAAGTACTTTGTTAAAAGAGGCAAAAGAGAATCCATCCTTAGTTGCTGTTTGTGCTGCAATGTCTTCGGGGACGGGGCTTATGGACTTTAGGCGGGAATATCCATCCCGTTATTTTGATGTAGGAATTGCAGAAGAGCATGCTGTGACCTTTGCAGGAGGACTCGCTGCAGGGGGATTACATCCAGTGGTTGCGATCTACTCAACCTTTTTACAGCGAGCATACGACCAGTTGATTCATGATGTATGTCTTTCAAATCTTCCGGTGACCTTTGCCATTGATCGCGCAGGGCTTGTTGGCGAGGATGGGGAGACCCACCAGGGCGTCTTTGACCTTGCCTATTTATCCAATATCCCTAATATGGTAGTCCTTGCGCCGAAAAATAAACAAGAACTAGAGGCAATGCTTTGCTGGTCGTTTTCCTATATGGGGCCTTCGGCGGTACGTTATCCAAGAGGTTCTGCATATCAGGGACTATTGGAGTACCAAGACCCGATTGTTTTAAAAAAGAGCGAATGCTTGCACAAAGGTTCCAAGATTGCTTTACTTGCGGTGGGAGCTATGAATGAGACTGCTGTTAATGTGAGGGAAGTGCTCGTAGAAAGAGGGTATAATCCAAGTCATATTAATGTTCGTTTTATTAAGCCAATGGATACCGATATTTTGGATGAATTATCGACAGACCATACGATTTTTGTAACGATGGAAGAAGGAGTAAGACTTGGTGGCTATGGACAGATGGTGTCGGATTACTTTATGGAGGCACATGCGAAAAAAAATCTGTCGGTCGTAAATATATCAATACCAGACTGCTATGTGGAACATGGAAAAGTAGATTGCCTTAAGGAAAAAATCGGAGTGGATACTGCCTCGATTCTTGAAAGGATTATGAAATTATTATGAAAGAAAGATTGGATGTGCTATTAGTACAAAAAGGACTTGCAGAATCAAGGGAAAAGGCAAAAGCCATCATTATGGCAGGAAATGTTTTTGTTGATAACCAAAGAGAGGACAAGCCAGGAAGTACTTTTTTAGAAACAGCACAATTTGAAGTAAAGGGTGCCCCCATGAAATATGTAAGCAGGGGTGGCTATAAATTGGAAAAAGCAATTGCTGAATTTAAGGTCTCAGTGGAGGGAAAGGTCTGTATGGACGTGGGCTCATCGACCGGGGGCTTTACGGATTGTATGCTTCAAAATGGAGCGACAAAAGTATACGCAGTCGATGTTGGAACCAATCAGCTTGCTTGGAAGCTTCGGCAAGATCCGCGTGTGGTTTCGATGGAAAAAACCAATATCCGTTATCTGACCAGAGATCAAATAGGAGATGATATCGCGTTTGCATCGATTGATGTTGCGTTTATTTCATTAACAAAGGTCTTACAGCCGGTATATGATTTACTGGATCATATCGGAAGTGTAGTTTGCTTAATAAAACCACAATTTGAAGCTGGAAGAGAAAAAGTTGGGAAAAAGGGAGTTGTGCGTGATAAGAACGTGCACAAAGAAGTGATTCTTATGGTAGCTTCTTATGCAAGGAGTATTGGATTTCGTATTCAAAACCTTGATTTTTCTCCGATTAAAGGACCAGAGGGAAATATTGAATATTTGATGGAACTATCCAAATCGATGGAGCAAGATGAACTGCCAGCACAGTTAAATGAGCTTGTGGATCAACTCGTTAATCAGTCTCATGAAGGCTTGGATGTTTAATCAAGAATGGGGAAGCGATGGAACAATTTTGTGTAATAACCAATGCAGAAAAGGACAAGGATTACGAAACAGCGAATTATATCTTTGACTTATTGACCCTAAAAGGGAAAAAATGTCTATTGATTCGTGATCGTTTTATAGAGGCAGATGCTGGAAAATATGCAGATATTGATGCGATTCCAAAAGATACCGAGTGTATTATTGTATTAGGCGGCGATGGTACCATGATACAGGCTGCAAATGATGTGCATGAGAAAGAAATTCCCATCAGATCGGAAGAGCGTCGT
>JASKJZ010000075.1 GCA_030154385.1 Clostridiales bacterium | reverse complement strand
CGTTTTGATGGAGATAAGAACCGTGCTATGGCACACGCTATATCGAACACCTTTAAATCGGTTGCAGGAAGTTCGGTCACAACTATCGCCGGTTTCCTTGCCCTTTGCTTTATGACCTTCACGCTTGGTATGAATATCGGTGTGGTTATGGCAAAAGGTGTGGTACTAGGGGTATTGTCTTGTATCACGGTCTTACCAGCGTTTATTCTTACATTTGATAAGCTGATTGATAAAACAACGCATAAGCCATTGGTTCCAAACCTTGAAAAAATCAGCAATTTTATCATGAAATATCACATTGGGTTTATTGTTGTATTTTTACTGTTAATATTCCCCGCTGTGTACGGAAACAATCATGTAAATGTTTATTACAACATGGATAAAACGCTTCCAGCGGATCTTCCAAGCTCACAGGCAAATACCAAGCTGGATGAAAAATTTGGTATGAATGCGATGCATCTTGTTATGATCAAAAATGATATGTCGGCAAAAGATAAAATGAAGATGATCGATGAGATGAAAAAAGTCGATGGGGTGAAATGGGTCGTTGGATTAAATTCTATTGTAGGCCCTGCTGTTCCAGAATCCATGATTCCATCGGATGTGAAGAAGATGTTAAAGAGCGACAACAATGAGATTATGTTTGTAAGCTCCGACTATAAAACAGCAACGGACGAAGTCAATGCACAGATTGATGAACTGAATGGCATCGTAAAAAAATACAGTGAAACCAACATGGTAATTGGAGAAGCTCCGTTAACAAAAGATTTGATTAATATTACCGCAGTCGATTTTAGAAATGTCAGCATTGTTTCGATTGGAGCGATTTTTATCATCATACTGATTGTATTTAAGTCGGTTTCGCTGCCAATTATTTTAGTAAGTGTCATTGAATTTTCCATTTTGGTCAATATGGCGGTATCCTACTATACTGGTGTTACACTTCCATTTATCGCAAGCATCGTAATTGGTACTATACAGCTTGGAGCAACCGTCGATTATGCAATTTTGATGACAAGCAAATATCAGAAGCACCGGAACAATGGACTATCAAAGAAGGAATCTATCTCGCTAGCACATAAGAGCTCGATGAAATCCATATTGATCAGCGGACTTAGCTTTTTTGCCGCAACGTTTGGAGTAGGTATGTATTCGGAAATTGACATGATTAGTTCGCTTTGTACCTTGTTATCCAGGGGAGCGATTATTAGTACAATCGTCGTAATCTTTGTATTGCCAGCATTGTTTATGATATTTGATCCAATTATTTGTAAAACGAGCATTGGATTTGGACCGAAAAAGAGCAGCATATAACCGATAGGAATGAAGGAGGAAACATTCATGAACAGAAATCGAATCAATAAAATAGTAGCAGTAGTGGGACTTAGTATGGCAATGGCATCCAGTCAGATTTTGGCTGGAACGCCTGCAATGATAAAGGCAGCACAGGTAAGCAAGGAAGAAAATGTATATGTAAATCTTGACGCAAATGGAAGCACATCTGACGTTACGGTAAGTGACTGGATTAAGAATGTAGCACTTGCGAGTGCACTCAAAGATAAATCAGAGCTTACTGGAATTGAAAATGTGAAGGGTGACGAAACCTTTACACAAGATGGCGATAACCTAACCTGGGCAGCCAATAATGAGGATATCTATTATCAAGGAAAAATCGATAAGGAATTGCCAATTACGATGAATATCACGTATAAATTGGATGGCACCCAGATCGAGCCAAAGGATTTGGTTGGAAAAAGCGGAAAAGTAGAAATTCATATTGAATATCAAAACCATGCAAAGACTACCGAAACGGTAGATGGAAAAGCGATGGATGTGTACGTTCCATTTGCGATGATTACCGGGGTGATTCTTCCAACGGATAAGTTTAAAAATGTAGAGGTTGACAATGGAAAAATCATGTCAGATGCGGATAAGCAAATTGTAGTAGGCTATGCACTTCCTGGCTTGGAAGAAAGCCTTGATTTAGACAGCGATATAGAGGAGGATTTAAATATACCATCCTCTGTGACCATATCAGCCGATGCAACAGATTTTGAGCTTGGAGGAACCTATACGCTTGCGACCAGCGAGTTTATGACAGATTTTAGTCTTGGCAGCATGGATAAGGTAGATGATTTAAAGGATTCTCTGGATGATTTAGCGGATGCATCTGGAAAATTAGTGGATGGAACCAGTGATTTAGCAGAGGGTGTTGGTACCTTAAAGGATAAATCAGGACAGTTTACGGATGGAATTGATACGTTATCAAACGGTCTGACAAAGTTAAACACGGGTGCAAAAAGCCTAGAAACAGGAGTAAAAGCCTATACAAATGGAGCCGATCAGTTAGCCGCTGGTATTCAGAAATTAAAGACCGCAATTTCCTCTCTCCCAGAAAAGCTGGGAGAATTGGTAACGGGCTTAACCAGTGCGAAGCAAGGAACCGATCAGTTAGTTGCAAGTACAGAGCAACTAGAAAAGGGGATGGAGTCTGTCAATGGTGGAATTGATACCATGAGTGCAACACTATCTCAGGTAAGCACTTTACTATCCAGCGTAGATGGTGCTTCTACCGATCCTAAAATCCAAAAGGCAATTGCTACAATCAATGCGTTAGCAGAAACAACAGGCGAAGAAGGGACCCTAAAGGCGGGAGCAGATGCGGTTGAAAATGGACTTGGCAAACTGAATGAAGGACAAAAAAGCTTGCAGACTGGAATTGGCACGATGCAAGAGGGTGTTTCGGCACTCGCAGGAGATAGCAGTTCGACAACATCCCTTTCTACCGCACTGGAGCAGTTAAGTCAAGGAGCTGATCAGCTAAGCCAAAATGGTGACAGCCTGGTAAAGGGTGCAAAAGGGATTGCCGATGCGACGACTCAGTTAAAGGCTGGTGGAGATAAGCTAGATGATGGAGCGGAGGCGTTAAGTGATGGAATTGATAAACTAAACGATGGCTCTATCAAGCTAAGAGACAACATGAAGAAGTTTGACAAAGAAGGCATTGAGAAGCTATACGATGCCATCAATGAAGACATTGCCGATATGTTTGACCGCCTGGATGCAATTAGTCAGGCGGGACAGGATTATAATTCCTTCTCTGGTATTGATAATAGCATGGATGGAAGTGTTCGCTTCATTATGGAAACATCCGAAATTAAGTAGGAAAAAGGTTAAAAATAAGAAATTGAAATGAAATGTTAGGGGGGCAAAGTGTTTTGCCCCCCTAATTTATTCTGTTATTTGAGCAAGTAAGATTCTGCCCCAAGAAGGATGAATTTTAACATGATTTAATTCACTGGATGGTATGGATTCTTTGTTTAAAAGATCAAAAAAGGAAGTACCCTGATACATCGAAAGATCAAGAAAGTGCTCTTTTTGAGTGGCATTTATGACGACCACAATCTGTTGCTCCTTGTATCGTCTCTCAAAGACAAAGGGTGCTTGGTAGGCAATGGAAACTTGTTTGTAGTCGCCAGCAAAAAGTGCCGCCTGTTCCATGCGGATCTGGCTCAATGTCTGTATTACGTTTTCTAAATTGTCTTCCATCGGCATTATTTTTTCTATGTCAAGGTAAGGGCGGATTGGTAAATCAGAATCCACGGTTTTTTCTCCCTTGATGCCCCATTCACTGCCATAATAAAGAGAAGGTATCCCAGGAATGGTAAACAAAAGTAGATAGATGGTATATAAATAGGAGGACTCTTCTACCAAACTGGCCAATCGGTTCTGATCGTGATTGTCTACGAAATTATAGGGAAGAAAATAGCCGTACCTTCCTTCCATACGATCAAATTCACGATGCAAGGAATGTGCAATTTCAAATAGGTTTTGGTCGTTGTGACTCGAATAGAGACCTTTAAAAATTTCATAATTTGTGACCGAATGCAAGGCATCCGCCTTGACCCAGTTTCGATAATCGCCATGTACCACCTCACCCATTAGCCAAAAGTCTTCTTTTTGGGCGATGGTCTTTTGCCGCAGTGCACACATAAAGGCGGGTGTTAGACAATCAGCGGCATCCAGTCGAAGTCCGTCAATATGGAAATAAGAAATCCAATATGACACGACGTCTAGTAAGTAATCCACGACTTCTGGATGGTTCAGATTGAACTTAGGCAGTTCATAATAACCGTTCCAGGTAGCATAGGAAAACGGATCGTTTAGCGGACTGGAACTGGAAAAATCGAGGCCAGCAAACCACTCACGGTATTTGGAATTTCTTCCGTTTGTCAAAAGATCTTGAAAGGCAAAAAAATCACGTCCACAGTGATTAAAAACACCATCTAAGATGACTCGAATCCCATTGTTATGCAGGGTATCAATTACATGCAAAAAACTCTCATTGTCACCAATACGGCTATCCAACTGATAATAATCGGTCGTATCATAGCCATGAGAGCGGGATTCAAAGACAGGGCTGAATAAAACGGCATTCACGTTTAATTTTTTTAAGTGGGGAATCCATTTTTCAATCTCATAAATACGATATTGAATGGGACCATAAGGATTTTTAAAAGGGGCATTGCACACACCAAAGGTGAAAAAGTGATAAATAAAAGCATTTTCGTACCATAGCTTCCTCATATAGAAAACACGCATCAAGCATTACGTTTGATGCTTCTCCTTTCTTTTATACCTACCGTTCGGTATATATTTGATTTTTTAAAAGACAACAAAAAGTTGTCTTTTTATGCATAGATACCATGCATGAACTGATGAACCAGTTGCTCGGCCAATGGCTTGGCTTATAGCCTCCCTAAAGTCGTGTGCTACGGATTAAGACCATGCCGCATGAAGGAGACATAAGTTTTAAGCAGATCCGAAATGTTATCCAATTCATAGTCAATGTCGTGGATAAAGATACTTTCAAATTCCAGAAATAAGTGACGTAAGAGTTTTACCGTGAATTCGATTGGATAAGCGGTATTGATTTCTCCATTTTGGTACGCATCTCTTATCATTTCATCTAAGACATCCGTTCCTGTAGCCTCAATATGCTGAAGAGCAGTCCAATAGATGGGATTACCCTTTTCTTTTAAGAACATGCGTCCCAATTTGTGATAGACTGGAAATTCGTGTGCAAATTGAACGCTTGCCCTTGCCTGATAGACAAAACGGTCAAAAATATCGAGTGCGGTATAATCCGTGGTATCGGTATGGGTGCTGATATAGTGCCATTTTTTCTTTGTGGCATCCTCTAGGAGTGCGATATAGAGGGCTTCCTTGCTCTTGAAATGATAGTAGAACACGCCCTTGCTTAGGTTTGCATTTTTAATTATGGTGTTCAGGGAAGCTTTTTCATAATCTTTTTCGATAAATTCAGTAAGCGCTGCCGTAATTAGCTGGTCTTTGCGGTCAAATGTCTTTGCATTCATAATTACCTCCAAATAATAACAAGTAAATAGATTGTACCACAACTTTGCACCAAAGGCATTCTATTTGTAAAGGAATTGAACCTGGATGCAAGATACAAAAATATAGGTTGACAGTATGTAGGAATGATGCTATATTCTAGTTATAGACCACATGGTCTAATCTGTCAACCTATATTTTGTGAGAGGTGATTACAATGAATAAAATATGTTTTATTACAGGTGGGAATGCTGGCATAGGAAAAGAAGCCGCCATACAGATTGCCAAAAAAGGATATCATGTTATAATCGGATGCAGAAATTTATCAAGAGGAGAAGAAGCTCTTAAGGAAATCAAAGAAAAGAGCCAATCCAATGAAGTGAGCTTAGTAATCGTGGATATGAGTTGTTTTGATTCGATTAAAGCTTGTGCTGAGTATCTGCACCAGGTATATAATCACGTTGATGTATTGATTCATAATGCTGCAATTTTTGATATTTCGCAAAAAGAAGCAGAGTTTAGTGCTGAAGGGGTGGAAACAATCTGGATGACCAATCATATCGGACCTGTATACCTAACCTCTTTGTTAGAGGATTTAATCGAAAAAAGCGAGGATGGACGAATTATCACGATTTCGTCTAAAGGGCTGCTTGCTATGCCTGGGCTCAAGGTAGATTTGAAGGATCCTGAATTTCGGGAACGTAAATTTTCGGTAACGAAGGCATATTATCAATCAAAGCTTGCGCAGGTTATGTATACCTATTGGCTTGCCGATCAGAAAAAGTACACTAATATTTCGGTCAATTCGATTCGTGTTACCGCTGTAAGAGTTGATTTGAGCCGACATCCAAACCTTACAGGACTACAAAAATTTGCATATCGTATGAAGAGTAAAAAAACGATTGAGCCTGAGGTAATGGCAGAGACCTATACCTACTTGGCGACGGAACCGTCCTTAAAACGGGTAACGGGTAAATATTTTGACGAACACAATCAGATGATTGGCTCGGGGAACTATACCAATGACAAGGAAAACATTGATAAGGTCATTAAGTTGACACAGGAATACATAGAAAGGAACAAAAAATGAGAGATAGCTTACAAGTAGAAAAAAAGAAAAGGGACAGTAGTATTGATTACTTTCGCTCATTTTTAATGCTGTTGGTGGTTTGGCACCATGCTACTTTGGCATACAGTACCAGTGGCTCCGGTGTTTTAATCGCAGATAACGCTACCTTTGTCGGGTTTGATCTGATTGCCCTTTACAATGATGTATTTTTTATGTTTGCATTCTTCTTTATCTCTGGATTATTTTCCTATCGGGCGCTGCGAAAAAAAGGTACACTTGTATATCTGGAGGAGCGCTTGATTCGGCTGCTATTACCTTTTGGGTTTGGTACATTACTCCTCAATCCCATCGCACATTATTTTAGTACGATTAAGGGCGAAGGAAAAAGCGCTTCCTTTTCTGGATATGGTTGCTATTTTGTTCAAAACTTTGGAAGAATAGAAGCCAATCACCTTTGGTTTTTATGGGTACTGTTCCTGTTTTCACTTGTTTTGATTTTATACGCAGCAGTGAAGCAGGAAGGCAGCCGTCTTTTCGCAGGGAAGGTCGATGGATATCTGACAAAAGCAGCACATTTCTTTCTTGCGATGCTGGTTATTGGTGTACTGGTGTTTCTGCCGCTACGCAATGTCGCAAACGGTGGCTTTGTCACGATTCTTAAGCCGTTTAATATGCAGCTTTCCCGTATCCTTTTGTACTTGTTATTTTTTATAGCAGGGAATATAGTTGGAACATTTGGCATCAAGAAAAGCTTTTTTTACCAAGACAAATTCCAAAAGAAGTGGTGGATTTGGTGTGGTCTTTCACTTTTCTTGACGGCATGTAATGTCGTAATCCATGTGATTCAAGAAGGAATGGGAATCGGCATCACCAAAAGTATCGTTTTGGCAGTGGAGCAATGTATGGTGGTTCCGATTAGCATTCTTGCCCTGTATGGATTTCTTAGCTTTTTTATGAGATATAGCAAGAAGGAAAACAAATGGATGGATCTTTTGGCAAAGGAAGCGATGGGGATTTATGTGATTCATTATGCAGTGGTTACGGTATTGCAGTATGTTTTTACGTTTCTTTTACTACCTGCCGTATTAAAGGGTATTTTGGTGATGATAATTACGGTACTACTATCGCTTGCAGCCGTCATATTTTTGAAAAAGATTCCATTGATCGGTACTGTTTTTGGCAGAGAATATCAAGCGAGTGAACGAAAGATATTAACTGCGGTTACAATACTTATGTTATTGGCACTCATCATTTTATGAATAGAAAGAGAGGTACTATTATGGATATAAGAAAAGAAATGAAACGGTTTGATGGCATCACGGCATTATTATTTGCATTTTTATCCATTGGATTTGTTTTATTAATGGCAACGGATCAGACCTTTTTTGAATGGGCCTTTTCAAGGCATCAAAACGTATTGAGCTGGTATATACGTCCCATTTTTATGATTCCCATTTGCTACTTTGCATACAAGAGAAATGCGACTGGAATCAGTGCTACGATTTTTTTATTATTGATTAGCATGTTCTGGTTTCCAAGACCAGCTGAAATTGACCCAAAAGTTGGAGACTTTTTAGCAATGGAAAGAGAATATCTTACACAGAACTGGACGGGTGCTAAAATTTTAGTGACCAGCATTGTTCCCATTTCTATGGGACTCTTAGTTTGGGGACTTTGGAAACGAAATATGAAGGCAGGGATTGGTGTGCTGGTTGGAATTGCATTTGGGAAAATTATCTGGAGCGTAGCCGAAGGCGGATCATCGGGAGCAAAGGTAATCGTTCCTGCTATCCTTGGCCTTGTGATATGCTTAGTTGCGATTATCTGGTGGTATAAAAAAAGTATAAAGAACAAGCAAGGATGATGGATGGATGAAAAAAATAAAATACAGCTTGGGATTTTTGATTTTCGTTTTGAGCGCGCTTGTAATTGCAAAACAATACCTCTTTCCAAGATTTCGTCTTCCAATCCCACAGGGAGAATATCAGGTGGGAGAGGTCAGCTTAATGTTAGAGGATGACACAAGACAAGAGATATATACGAAAGAGCAATCGGATCACCGAAAGGTTATGGTAACGATATGGTATCCGATGAAGGAAGCGACTGGGAAAGCAAAAGCATATCCAAAAGAAGTTTCACTTGCTGTAAGCAGCGTGGTTGGACTCCCCAAATGGTTGTTTTATCATATGAGACCAATCAATACATATTGTTATGAGAGGGGAGTACCAGCTGATTTATCAAAAGCAAGTCCTTTGATCTTCTTTTCTCCAGGCAATAACTCCACCCGCTTTCAAAATTTGGCGGTTGTAGAGGAGCTTGTAAGCGAGGGATATACCGTGATAGGGGTAGATCATCCGTATACCTCCTATGATGTAGCGTATTTGGATGGAACGGTGGCCAAGAGAAATTTGTCCCTAGAAGAGACGGGTGATCGTCTATATGAAAGAGAAATCGAAATTCGTGTACAGGATATGGAATTTGTGTTGCAGAAGCTGCTAAAAAATGATAATATGGTGGATGCGTCTGTATGGGAGAATATGGATTTTTCTCATATCGGAGCATTTGGACACTCATATGGTGGAGCAACAATAGCGGAGTGGATGGCCAGGAACGATTCCATTTTGGCAGGCTTAAGCTACGATGGCGGGTTGTGGGGAAGTGTAGTACAAAAGGGATTTACGAATCCTTTTTTATACCTATCAGCCGAGCAAACGCTGGCCTATCAAGCGGACAAAGATACCGAAAGAGGAAAATTTGTTATTTCGGTTTTAAACAATTTGAGGGCAGCGTATGCACAGAGCACCGCTAAA
>JASKJZ010000074.1 GCA_030154385.1 Clostridiales bacterium | reverse complement strand
AAAGTAAGGGATCATCTAATAATACGGTTAGAGATGATTCCTTATTTTATTATTGGATTTTATTTTTGAGAGGTAGGGTTATGATAAAGTACTTTATAAAACGTTTTTTTATGATGCTGATTGCACTTTTTATGATTATTTTGATTACTTTCATCATTATGCATTCCATTCCAGGAGGACCATTTACCAGCGACCGAAAGGTTTCGAAGGAAGTAGAACAGGCACTAAACGAAAAGTATCATTTGGATGCTCCTTTATATGAACAATTTTTTGATTATTTTAAAAATCTGCTAAAAGGAGATATGGGACCGTCCTACAAATATACGGGAAAGTCTGTAAATGATTTTATTGCAAACGGATTTCCTGTATCTGCTAAGTTAGGTGCCATCACGATTGTCTTTGTGTTACTTGCCGCCATACCCATGGGGATTTTGGCCGCAATCAAAAACGGACGCTGGCAGGATATGACAATTATGGCGATCGCGACCATAGGCGTTACAATACCCTCTTTCGTTATTGCCTCTGTATTAATTTATCTATTTTCATTCCGACTAAATCTGCTTCCAACCTATGGCGTTGACAGCTTAAAAGGTTACATACTGCCTGTTATTGCACTTGGCGGATATTCTCTTAGTTACTTAGCAAGACTCATGCGCTCTAGTCTTTTAGAAGTCATGGGGCAGGATTATATTCGAACCGCAAGAGCAAAAGGATTGACCGAATTTCGGGTCATTACAAAACACGCTCTTCGAAATGCTCTGATTCCAGTAATCACAGTACTTGGTCCCACAGTTGCAGGATTAATGACAGGAAGCTTTGTTATTGAAAAGATATTTGCGATTCCAGGTCTTGGCGTTCATTTCGTAAACAGTGTGACACAAAGAGATTATACGACCATTATGGGCGTAACTGTATTCTATGCCGCATTTTTACTTGCTATGGTATTTCTTGTGGATCTCTTTTATTGTTTAATTGATCCAAGAATTAAGTATGAATAGATGGAGGATATGATGGATAACAAATGGGAACGACTAGAGTCTTCCAATGAAGACAGAGAAAAGATTTGGGCAAAAAACAGAACCTTTGCAGGCGATGTTTGGTTTCGCTTTCATAGAAAACCAACAGCAATAGCAGGCTTTATAATTATCCTCTTGCTGCTTTTATTTGCATTAGCAGGACCTTATTTTACAAAATATGATTACTCCATGCAAAATCTTCAAGTGGTTAACATCCCACCTCTTATGAAGGTTTTTGTTACACCAGATGATACAAGCTATCTCTATGTGACGCAATCCATGCAGGTCGTATCGGTAAAAAAAGATGGTACCCTTGAAGCTCAAATCAAAAAAATAGGCGAGGAAGAAAGCGATAAACTCACAATTTTTGAATATAACGGAAAACACGTAGCACTATATTACGGACAAAAGCCATATCTATTGGCAGATCCTGAATCCCGAATTGTATATCAAACAAAGTATGTATGGAACACATCCTATTTACTGGGTACAGATTCCCTCGGACGCGATATCCTGACACGTTTAATGTATGGAACCAGAGTCTCACTTTTAGTGGCTTTTATCGCGGCACTTGTCAATATGGTAATTGGTATTATATATGGAGGAGTCGCTGGCTATGCAGGAGGAAGCGTTGATGGTGTAATGATGCGTATTGTTGACATTATAAGCACGATTCCACTTACCCTATATGTCATTTTAATTATGGTTTTATTGGGAAGCGGACTAAAAAGCATCATTGTTGCGCTTGGAAGCGTCTATTGGGTCGATATGGCGAGGGTTGTCAGAGGACAAACCCTCACGCTAAAGGAACAAGAATTTGTTGTAGCAGCAAAAACAATCGGTTCCTCCAATAAGACCATTCTTTTACAGCATATTATTCCAAATGCAATGGGCTCCATCCTTGTTACCGTGACAATGCTCATTCCTTCGGCTATCTTTATTGAAGCATTCCTCGGCTATCTTGGTATTGGGTTACAGCCACCGCTTGCAAGTCTTGGAACGATGTGCAATGATGCGACGGAAAACCTTCGTTCCGCCCCATTTCAGCTTTTTATACCAGCACTGGTAATCTGTATTATCATGTTTGCTTTTAATTTTGTTGGTGACGGACTTCGAGATGCACTAGACCCCAAATTGAAAAAATAAAGGAGAGAAACACATGGAAAAACAAAATGAAATATTAACTGTTGATTCGCTTAGAACCTCCTTTTTTACTGCAGCTGGGGAGGTCAAGGCCGTACGCGGCATAAGTTTTCAAGTAAAAAAGGGAGAAATCTTAGGAATTGTTGGAGAATCTGGAAGTGGTAAAAGTGTTACCTCGATGTCAATTCTTCGCTTACTTGCAGCATCCGCAAAAATAATAGATGGTACGGTATGGTTCAATGGTGAGGATTTAACGAAAGTAAATCAGAAACGGATGCGGGAGATCAGAGGAGAAAAAATAGCCATGATCTTTCAAGACCCCATGTCCTCTTTAAATCCTCTGATTCCCGTAGGAAAACAGGTTGCTGAGATGATACATGTACATCATAAGGATACTTCGCGTGATGACCGAAAGAAAATGGTATACGAATTATTTAAAAAGGTTCGAATACCCGAACCCGAAAAACGATATAAGTCGTATCCCCATGAATTTAGCGGCGGTATGAGGCAGCGCGTCATGATCGCAATGGCGTTAGCAAATCAACCTGAGCTTTTGATTGCGGATGAACCAACCACCGCGCTAGATGTGACGATTCAGGATCAGATTTTGAAGCAGCTTCGCAGTCTCAGAAACGAATTTCAGACGAGTATTATTTTTATTACACATGACCTGGGCGTTGTCGCCGAGCTTTGTGACCGCGTTGTCGTTATGTATGGTGGATATATCATGGAGGAAGCTTCGATTGACGACTTGTTTGAACATCCCATGCACCCCTATACATTAGGATTACTAAAGTCAATGCCGACCGCTGATCAAGATAAAACCAAGCGCCTGATGCCGATTCCAGGCTCCCCTCCCGATATGACAAATCCACCTGCTGGATGTCCTTTTGCACCACGATGCCCCTATGCACGAAAAGTATGTGCGATGGAGTGCCCTGATTATACTACTATTAGCAGCTCCCATCGTTCGATGTGCTGGCTCCTTGCCAAGGACGCCCCAAAAGCGGATAACCCATTCTTTGGATGGAAAAGAGAAAAGAAGGAGCAGATCTATGAGGGATAACATTATGCTAGAGGTGAAAGACCTTACCAAGCACTATAAAACAGGAAACAGAAAGCAAGTAGTCCATGCCGTCGATCAGGTAAGCTTTTCCCTGAAAAAAGGAAAAACACTTGGATTGGTAGGCGAATCCGGATGTGGAAAAAGCAGCTGTGCAAGAACGATTATCCGCATCTATGAACCTACTAGCGGACAAATCCTTTTGGATGGTGAAGATATCTCAACAATGAATCAAAAACAACTAAAGCCAGTGCGAAAAAAAATGCAAATGATTTTTCAAGACCCTTACGCATCCTTAAATGCACGAATGACCGTGCGGGATATTATTGCTGAGCCTCTGCTTGCACATAATATTGTGAAGAGCAAAAAAGATGTAAACGATTTTGTATATCCTATGCTTGAGCTAGTAGGACTGACGAAAGAGCATGCAAATCGTTACGCACACGAATTTTCTGGTGGGCAAAGGCAGCGTGTTGGCATTGCAAGAGCTTTGGTTTTAAAACCTGAGCTCGTGATCTGTGATGAGCCAATATCGGCACTGGATGTTTCCATACAGGCGCAAATCATAAATTTGCTAAGAGATTATCAACAGGATAAGAAATTATCTTATCTGTTTATTGCACACGACCTGTCAATGGTTCGCTATGTATCCGATGATGTGGGTGTTATGTACCTTGGAAATCTTGTTGAAATGTGCGAAGCCAATGAAATCTATCGTAATCCGCTGCATCCTTATACAAAAGGACTTTTAGGCGGAATACCGATTGCCAATCCAAAGCTTGCACGCCAAAAAACAGAAAGCAGTATGAAGGGAGATATTCCCAGTCCAATCAATCCACCTTCAGGATGCCGTTTCCATACCAGATGCCCCTATGCTACCAATCGGTGCAAGGATGAGATACCAAGCTATAAAGAGGTGGAAAATGGACATTTTGTTGCATGCCATCTTTATGAGTAACACACATATTGCTGTTTCCCTAAGACAAAGGAGAATACAGTTAATATTATAAATTTAGACCAGGAGGAAACGATATGAAAAGAAAATTAAGTGTCATCATGTCTATGATGCTGGCAGGAAGTATGCTGCTATCTGCTTGTGGCAGTACACAAAAGGAACCCCAAACAATACCGACAGCAACGGAAGAGACAACCCCGGAAGCAAGTGAAGAGCCCGTTGTGGCAAGTGAAAATCAGGAAATCACATTTGTACTCAGTAACGAACCAGATGGTCTTGACCCAGGTATTACCAATAACTCCTTTGCTGCACCATTTTTAGCAAACTGCTTTGAGGGACTGGTAACCAACGACGAATCTGGCAGTGTCGTTCCAGGAAATGCAGAAACATGGGATGTGAGTGAGGATGGAACGGTATACACCTTCCATTTACGCGACGGACTCAAGTGGAGTGATGGAAGTGATTTGACCGCCAAGGACTATGTCTATTCAATTGAACGAGTACTAACACCAGCTACAACAGCACAGTATCTAAGTATGGTCACAGATTATGTTGCAGGAGCACAAGAATACTACGATGGAACTGGCTCGGAGGATACACTGGGTGTAAAAGCCGTTGATGATAAAACGCTGCAAATTACATTAATTCAGCCGACTTCCTTCTTTATTGATATTTTAAGCATGTGGGTATTTGATCCTGTTCAAAAAGCAACAATCGATGCAAATGCGGATAAATGGACAAGCAGTCCTGACAGCTATATTTGTAATGGTCCATACAAGATAACCGAAATGAATATGGGGGAAAGCATTGTTTTGGAACGCAATGAAAACTATTGGGATAATGCCAATACCACCCTTGACAAAATTACCTTCCGCTATATTATGGATACCTCTACTGCACTAACCGCATATGAGGCAGGCGAAGTTGATGGTATTCGCAGTGTTCCATCCAGCGACATCAAACGATTAAAAGCTTCCGATGAGGGTCTTCAAACGGTATCAAGCTTTGGTACGGTATATTACTTAATCAATTGTTCGAAGGAACCTTATAACAATCCATTGGTTCGAAAAGCCTTAAATCTTGCAATTGATCGTCAATCCATTATTGATAACGTCGTTCAGATTGACGCGCAGCCAGCATACAACTTTATTTCTCCTGGCTATGCCGTGGATGGAGAGGATTTAGTGGACGGACGTTCTGACAGGGGACTTTCTGCTGGTGCAAATCCAGAGGAAGCAAAAGCTGCCCTCGCGGAAGCTGGATATCCAGACGGCGAAGGATTCCCAACCTTACAACTGTCCTACTATTCCGATGATACCGCGAAAAAGGTCGTAGAAGCGATGGCAGAAATGTTAGAAACCAATCTTGGCATCCAGGTAGAAATTTCTTCAAACGATTGGGCGATTTACTATGAAAGTGTACAAAAAGGGGATTATGGAGTTGCTGCAATGGGCTGGAGTGCGGATTATATGCATCCAATGAGCTTTTTACCTTTACTTGTGACAGGTGATGTGACAAACAACTCCTTCTATAGCAATAGCCAGTACGACGAATTAGTAAAGCAGGTTATGGCAGAGACTGATAGTAAAAAAGCTTTGGATTTAATGAGACAGGCAGAAAATCTTGTAATGGATGAATATCCTTACATCAATCTATATTACAAGGCTAATAATTTCTTGATGAGTAAAAACGTAACTGGATATTATATGACGGCATCTGGAAATCTATATTTCAAGCATGCCAAAAAGAGTGAATAGCGATGAAGTGTACGATTATAACCAAAGACTATGGAAATATGGTGTTTGAGCTGTATGAAGCGCTTGCACCAATCACCGTTGCAAATTTTGTAGAAACCGTAAATAGCGGTTTCTACAACGGTCTTGGCTGGTGCCGTATTGTAAAGGATTATGTCATCCAAGGCGGATCTCCTGACAATGATATTATGACGGATAGCGACTGGCACATTAAAGGAGAATTTGCAGCAAATGGAATCGACAACCCGATCAAACATACGCGAGGTGCCATTTCTATGGCGCGTGACGATGACTTTGACAGTGCAGGAACACAGTTCTTTGTCGTCCACCAGGACGCCAATAAGCTGGATGGCAAATACGCGGCCTTTGGTCAATTAGTCGAAGGCTTTGATGTGCTTGACCTTATTGCTGGCACCGAAACCTATGGAGCAGACACATGGAATAAGCCGATCGTGCTGCCCATTATTGAAAAAATTGTAATTGATCCAAGTTAAGAATGCAGGAAGGAGCGGTTCACTAAGGCGTACCGCTCCTTTTATTTTCCATAGGGATAATAGTCAAAGATACTTTGTATTGCATCTGCTATGTTCATAATCTCCTCGATTTTCAGTTCTGCTATCTTCTTATATCCCCTTGCTCGTAAATCTAGTAATTTCATTTGTTCACCTAAAACAACTCCCATTATTGCATCTGTATGAATTGAGATGTGCAAGGGGTCAATTGATGCATTTTTTAAAATTGGGCACGCTATGATTTGTTCTGTTTGATTAAAGAATGTTTTGCTTACAACTACTACTGGAGTACTAACCCTTTCTACAGAAAGAATATCGCCCTGTGCTATCTCTCTCATCATTTACCATTGTTCCCTTCCCTCTGCTTCTCCCCATGATATTTCATCATAAGGACCGATTTTCCCCTGGCATTCTAATGTCCTCTCTTCAAGCGATTTATGCCGAAAGGTTTTGGACAAAACAATGCTCCCATCCTTAATCTGAACATCAATATATTCATCGACATGAATTCCGACCGAATCCAATAATTCTTTTGAAAATCGAACACCCTGACCATTTCCCCATGATTTAACTTGTGTTATCATAATTCTGCCTCCTTTTGGTATATACATAGTATATACCAAAAGGAGGCAGAAAAGCAAATACTTCATTCATCCTTTACCCGATTACCCCCCTTATTTTATCTTAATTGATTTCATGTACTACTTTTATCTCTCCTCGTATCTTCTTTCCTTTGCATATGAGACCCCGTATTACCCGAAAAACCAAGTAACACGGTATTAGCCATTTATGACGGTATACCAATGGTGCATAATTTTTATAATGCTCCCTATCTGGTATCAATCGTCTAACATAGTATTTTATCTTGACGCGTGCTGTCACTGCTTTCTCATCCTGCTGATAGTTGCGAAGCTTCTTTTCTATGTTGTTTTTCATCGTACCATAGGTTCCACATCCAAGATAATAGGTAAGCATGTCGCATTCTTTTTCTGTAAGCGGTTCCATGTTTTTAGAGAAAATCTTCTTACATAACTGTCTGCTTTCCCGTTCAAATTCCGTTATCTTAAGTTCTTCCAGTTCAACCGACACATAATGCCAATTGAACTTAACCTCCTTATGCTGCAAATACACATAAGTATCGACGAGAGAACGAAGTCCGGTTCCACTGCCACTATAATGTTTGTAAGTATGGGTTAAGAGATAGATATAAAAATCTTCCGCTTTAAAATGATACCCAAAATCGTTATTTCTATCTTTTAACAGCCGCTGCTTTACATTCCTGTAATATTCTTCCCAGCTTTTGTCATGCATCGATCCATATAACGATGTATGTAATTCATAGTTATAAACTGGCGCCTTTGTATAAACATCATGATTTCCTTTTCCAATCTGGGACGCTTTATACCCCCGTTCTGTCATAAAACTTAGCAGCTCTTTTTGATATCGTTCGTCATAAAGGATATCATTATCCGCCATCTGCCGCATGCCAAACTTTGGATACATCTTCTTTAACAGGATTCCCTTAAGTGGCATATACCAGATACCTTCCTTCTCCATAAAACTTATAATTTCACTTCGCTCGGTATCTAACAACAAGTTTTTCCGAATCGCTTTCTCTTTTTCCTCCTTCCACTTCCTTATAATCGGCTCCTCCTCGCAGACTAAAAATATATCCGATGATTCCAAAGCCATACAAACCATAGCAGTCAGACTATGATACTTTGCCATACGGTATAAAACAGTCAAGTTCATCTGTTTCACAAGACTTTGTTCTGGTATCATGCCATGCAGACTGCAGGCCACCAAATATATCATATCAAAGCCAGCCCTTTCTAAGGGGGTCTTCGTTTTTGTATCAATCTCAATCATTTTGAGTATCCTTTCATTTTCTCTTCGTTCCGATTTCTCATCTTTACTTCTTCCTCTGAAAAAAGAACTTCTTTGTTGCAGATCTTTAATACTGCACTCCTATGGGTCACAATCAGTACCGTTTTATTTGTCATGGAATAGAGATTACAAAGCAGCTGTTCCTCTGTTTTTTCATCCAGTGCGCTGGTAGCCTCATCTAATATCAATATCGGGTTATCCGAGTATACTGCTCTGGCAATAGCAATTCGCTGCATCTGTCCTTCTGAAAGTCCCTGTCCCCGTTCTCCAAGCCTTGTATCCAGGGAAAGCGGTAATTCTTTTACAAATTCCTCCACGCATGCAATCCCAAGTGCCCTCCAGATTCTGTCTTCCTCCTGCATGGCCGTCGGATTGGAATAGGTCACAATTTCACGAATGGTTCCGCTCATCAGATGATTGCCCTGTGGTACATAAGCAAAGAGACGACGGTAATTGGCGGTCAGCGGGATATGTTTTTGCTCCGTTTGATCTCCATCGGTTATTTCTATCCACCGATTTCCTGCCTCCAATGGATACAAACACATCAGCAGCTTAAGGACCGTACTCTTACCACAACCAGAAGGACCGGTAAAAGCCACATAATCGCCTTTTTGGATGTTAAGATCAACACCGGTCAGCACCTTTTGTATCACTGCCTCCCTATCTTTCACTGGAGGCTGGTAGGTGAAATCTGCCTGTTCCAATACAAGCGCCTTAAAATACGTCTCATAAAAGGTATGTATCTGTGAAATAGATTTCCTATCGCTTGGATCCGTTTCTTCCTCTGCTTCAAATTCCTTCGCTTCAAATTCCTCCGCTTCCATCAGTCTTTCCGCACTTGCCAACATCGCATAATATTTTGGCAGAAAACCAGTAATATTGGCAAAAGGGGACTGTACCTGACTGATGA
>JASKJZ010000073.1 GCA_030154385.1 Clostridiales bacterium | reverse complement strand
AACTGCCGCTTTTTAATTATTCAGATATAAAAATCTTAATATAAAAAGTAATGCCAGAATCCAGACAGGTATGCTTACATCCCTGTATCTGCCGCTAAGAAGTTTTATAATAGGGTAAAATATAAACCCCAGTGATATTCCGGTAGCAATACTGTATGTAAAAGGCATTGAAACTATAACAACAAAGGCTGGCAGACTTTCCGTAAAGTCATTCCAGTTAATCTGTACAACAGATTTTAACATCAGTGCACCAACAATAATAAGTGCTGGAGCAGTTGCAAAGGATGGGATAGCCAAAAAGATTGGAGATAAGAAAATGGATAACAGGAATAACACTGCAGTTGTAAGGGCAGTTAAACCAGTTCTTCCGCCTTCTGATACGCCAGTTGCACTTTCGACATAAGTTGTTACGGTTGAGGTTCCAAGTAAGGCACCAGTTGTGGTTCCAACCGCATCGGAAAGCAGAGCGCCGCGGATACGAGGAAGCTTTCCGTCTTTATCTAACATATTTGCTTTTGCCGATACACCAATTAAGGTTCCAAGGGTATCAAACATATCAACGAAAAGAAAAGCAAACATGACTACAACAAATTCAAGGGAAAATACTTTTGAAAAATCTACTTTGAAGGCAACATCTGCAATCGCTCCAAATTGGAAGCCAGAGGAAAAGCTTGGAAGTAAGGAATAGTATCCAGCATCTGGGGTAACCACATAAAGGCCAGTCAATTCACAAATTATACCAAGAATCCAGGTGATTAAAATACCAAATAAGATACCACCCTTTACTTGCTTAATTAAGAGAATAGCTGTGATTATGACTCCGATAATTGCAAGAATAACAGCCACATTAGCAGTTTGTGTTACACCATCTCCATGAAATGCATGGAATTGCACTAAGGTTGCATCATTGTTCTCAACAATTTTTG
This sequence comes from Clostridiales bacterium, assembly GCA_030154385.1. The sequence continues at coordinate 8,312 of JASKJZ010000073.1, read as the reverse complement.
CATTCTGTAAGCCGATAAAAGCAATGAAAAGACCAATACCAGTACTAACGGCAAACTTTAAGGTTGTTGGAATTGCATTGAAAATCGCTTCACGCACATTTGTAAGTGACAAAAGGATGAAGATAAGACCTTCAAAGAAAACTGCTGCTAATGCCATCTGCCAGGTATATCCCATTTTTAGAACGACCGTGTAAGCAAAATATGCATTGAGTCCCATACCAGGAGCCATAGCAAATGGATAATTTGCTAACAGAGCCATTAAAAGAGTACCAACAAAAGCGGCAATTGCAGTTGCCATGAATACACCATTTGGATTCATCCTCGCAGAGCCCTCAAGTCCAAGGATATCATTGAATGCGGTCATGGTCGTTGGGTTGACAGCCAGAATGTACGCCATTGTCATAAATGTCGTTACACCAGCCAACACCTCGGTTCTTACATTTGTGTTGTTTTCTTTCAGTTTGAAAAATTTTTCCAACATATTGAAACCTCCCATTAATATAAAATATGTGACAACCTCATTTTAGCAAAGATAATAGGAGAAGTCAAACTAAACAAAAATAATTTTTTGTATTTATAAAAATTTGGCATAGTGCACAATATAGTTTTAAAAAAAAGAAAGAGTAGAAGTGCAAATTGCTACTCCTGCTCTTTTGGTTCCTGATAAAGTGTTCCTAATTCTTCTTGCAGACTATATTTTTGTATGACATAACGAAGAGTATCGGAAGGATTTAATATAATCTTTTCGATATCAGTCATATGTACGCGGTCTAGTCTTTGATAGCAATCATTGTTGTAAAGATGTCTCTTTACGGCATCCATTGAAAAATCCACATTGTCCATGCTGGCGGACCTCCATTTAAAACGAAAGTGTGTAATGTTCAAATAGCTACAAAGAGTACTATAACATAACGTCGGAATTTTGACAAGAATAAACTTTTCTGCGGTTACTTAAAGTTGACAGAACAGAGCGTGTATGGAATAATGTAGCAGAAGTGGAATAATAATGGAGGAAGCAGTGTGAAGAAAAAAGCAATCCTGTTATTTGCGGGAATTTTTGTGTTAATGGTCTTGATTGGATTACAGATGTTTTCGAGAGAGGCGCTTAACCATAATATAGAAGTAACAGAAGAGTATACAGGCGGACAAACCCGCATTACGCGCGCTGAAGTCGCAAGAATGATGACTCTATTAGTTTATAGCAGAGAAGATCTTCTGACGCTTAGCCGCACCATTAGCTATACAGATACGGACACTACAAAATGGTATGACAAATTTATTAATGGCTATGTAACGATGGGCTTGGCCTTTGATGAAGATACCATAGAGTTTCATCCAATGTCCTACTATACATATGAAGATTGTCAGAAATTGTTCGAACATTTAAAAAAGGAAAAGCCAGATAATGTAGCACTAGATGCAATTGCTTTGGATTTTCAGGAAAAAATAGCAAATAAGAGTGTGAGCGATACGATTACACCCAGTGAATGGATTGCATTGTATCAAAGGATCGCATTAGATGTATATGGAATAGAATTAGAGACCAAACCTCTTTATTTTATCGAAAGCTGGGAAAAGAGTGAATCGCTCGATAAGTGGCAGGTACTTACAAATGAAGGAATTTGCTACGGAGATGGGCTTAATTTTCTTCCTTATCTGGATGAAAAATATGAAGTTTACATAAAAGACAATGAAATTCTTTCACTTAGCGAGAAACAGGATGGTGAGACAAAAATTCCCAATGTTTGGATTATTGGAAAAGAGGAAACAGATCTAAAGGTATTCTTTGAAGGGTTTACAAAAATGTTTGCACTTGCCGGAGATATCGAAGCAAATGTTTTGGATCAAGTAAGCGATTTATACATAGAGCATGGTAAAATAGTCAAGGTCAGTATTAAGGCGGATCGAATAAAAGGGAAAATCCTTTTGACCAATGACCATTATATTGAAATCGAGCATTATGGGAAAAAGCCATTGACGGAGGATTTTCGTATCTATCGAACCTATGGAGAATTGTCTATGGATAAGACGAATTCTCTTGTAGTCGGATATGAAAATGCAGAATTTGTTGTAGTGGGAGATGAAATCTGTGCTGCAATTATTACAAAGCCAGTAAAGGCAAAAGATATCCGTGTTTTATTAAAAACGACTGATTTTTCGGATATCTATCATAAATCAGTGAAGGTTACATCGGATTCGGATTTTCAAATTGTGTATGGAGAAACAAAGAAGAGCTACAAAGCTGGAAAGATTGTTACCATAAAGAAAAATTCCGCATGGTTTCAGGAGGGAAGAGTAGAGGTAATACCCAAGGAGGAAGGAAGTATTACGATAAAGTCCATCAAACGAAATGGAAAGTATCCGTCGTACGAAGGAGAGTTAGAGATTGCTTCACAGGAGGAAGGGCTTCTTATTATCAATGAGCTTCCGATTGAAAAGTATCTTTACGGCGTCGTACCGAGTGAGATGCCGTCAAGTTATGAATATGAAGCACTCAAGGTTCAGGCCGTTTGTGCAAGAAGCTATGCATATAAGCAATTGATAGGGAATGGACTTAGGAAGTATGGCGCACATGTGGACGATAGTGCTTCCTATCAAGTTTATAACAATGTGAGCGCTACAAATAAGACGAAGAAGGCAGTGGATGCGACGGAGGGTATCGTATTAAAATACGAGGGAAATGTGGTTCCAGCCTATTACTTCTCGACCTCAAGCGGATATACGGCAGATGCATCACAGGTATGGGATAGTGTTGCTTCGATATCTTACCTAACGGGAGGACTGCAATTTGTGAGCGGAAATGAAAAAAAAGAGGCAAAATATCAGGATTTATCGGATGAGTCCGCATTTCGTTCCTTCTTAAAAGAAAAAGAAAAAACGTATGATAGCCAAAGTCCTTGGTTCCGCTGGAGCGTAGAAATTTCAAAGGAAAGGCTAACAAAAGAAATCAATCGAAATTTGGAAGCTCGTTATGAGGCAACACCGAATCTGATTCTTACGATGTCAGAGGATGAGACATACCAAAGCGTACCCATTCATTCTATTGGTAATATCACCTCGATTGTGGTTGGAAAGCGAGAAGCGAGTGGTATCATTAGTGAAATAATCATTAAAGGAAAGCAGAACACGATAAAAGTAGAAAGTGAGTATAACATTCGGATGCTATTATCGCCAGGAGAGGGAAATGTGATTCGAAATGATGGAAGTAAGATTGCGGGTCTTAGCATGCTTCCCAGTGCTTATTTTTATATAGAAAAAACAGAAAATGGATTTATGTTCCGTGGGGGTGGATATGGCCATGGTGTGGGGATGAGCCAAAATGGAGCCAATCAAATGGCTAAGCTTGGTTATGATTACAAAGAAATACTAAAACACTATTACAAAGAAACAGAGGCGGCGGTTGAATAATCACAGCCTCTGTTTCTTACTTAAAAGAGTACGATATAAAAATTCGTTAATCTCGCAGCCGATAAATAAAATGTACATACACGCATATAACCAGAGCATGCAAAAAATCAATATCGTTAGACTTCCATAGGTATTGAAGTTTGCAAAATTATCAATGTAATAAGAATAGGCAAACGAGAAGGTCATCCAACCAATGCTGGCAATTGCTGCGCCTGGAATGATAAAGAAGAAGCGTCCTTTAAAGTTTGGAATCCACAAATACATTGCGGAAAAGACCAAAAAAAGTACAATTAAACCAACAATTGAGCGAACGCTGATGACAAGAAGAGCAACATCTGCCAATAGAGGAATTTTATTCAGGATTGCAACAAAGATTTTATTACCAAAAACTAAGATTGTAAGAGAAACAAGCAAAGTAATTGCAAAAATCAAGGTATAAAACGCCGCAATTAAGCGAAGTCTTACATAATTTCTGGTCTCTGGAATCTGATAAATAAAATTGAAGCCATGCATCAAGGATAAAAAGCCTTTTGAAGCAGACCATAAAGCCATCAGAGCGGTTATTGAGATAACCGTAGCAGATGAATGCGTATAAATTTCATTGATCAGGGATATTACGTAAGTATTAATTGCATGAGGAAGCATTTCATTTGCCATGCGGACAAGAGCGGTCTCGCTGATGGGAAGGTACTGTATTAATGTAAGTAAGAGCATGAGAAACGGAATAAAGGAGAGTATGATAAAGAATGCAGTTTGTGCGGCGAAAGCAGAAACGGCATCCTTTTTCATTTTATTTAAAAAATATTGAATGATTGTAATGAATGTTCTTATTATTTTCATGAGTTCACCTATGAATGAAAGTTAGTATCTAGTATCTTGTAAATTATAATATTATATGCAAAAACTAGCAAGCACAGTTTAAAAAACGAGATATTGGTAAGGGATTTTCTAAAAAAACAATTGAAAAAAAGCTTGAAATACTTTATAATTTAGAAAAGACTAAAATAATTTACAAAATAATAGATAAAAGAAAAGAGGAAAGAAATGATAAAAGAAAACATCCTCAGATGGAATCAGCCTTGGATTACACAACGAGCGGACCCATATGTTTATCGCCATAAGGATGGGATGTATTATTTTACAGCATCTATGCCAGAGTATGACAGGATTACAATTCGGGCAGCAAAGGGATTGGCGGAGCTTGCAAATGCAAAAGAGACAACGGTGTGGAGAAAGCATGAGAGCGGGGAAATGAGTTTCCATGTTTGGGCGCCGGAGCTCCATCACATAAATGAGAAGTGGTATCTCTATTTTGCAGCAGGAGAAAAAGACGATATATGGAAAATAAGACCTTATGTATTGGAGTGCGCAGACGCAGATCCGACAGCGGGTGAATGGATTGAAAAAGGGATGATGCAGTGTGCGGCGGAGGATGAGTTTTCGTTTCGAGCATTTTCACTGGACGGGACGGTTTTTGAGAATAAAGGAGAGCTGTACTATGTCTGGGCAGAAAAGGTGAGCGTTGGAAAACAGATTTCCAATTTATACATTGCAAAGATGGAGACGCCTTATCGATTAAAAACGGTGCAGGTACTTTTGTCTACACCAGATTATGATTGGGAAAGAGTTGGGTTTTGGGTCAATGAAGGACCTGCTGTCTTGAAAAGGGATGGACGGATTTTTCTTACTTACTCCGCAAGTGAGACAGGAATCGATTATTGTATGGGTATGCTTAGTGTAAACGAAAATGAGAATCTGCTAGATCCTAAATCCTGGAACAAGGAGAACCGCCCAGTTTTTTCGTCGGTAATGGAAAAACAAATTTATGGACCAGGTCACAATTGCTTTGTCAAGGATGAGAATGGAGAGGATATCTGTGTCTACCATGCCAGGACAGAAGTGGAGATTGAGGGAAATCCGCTTTATAACCCCAATCGGCATGCGATGCTGATGAAGCTATCCTGGGATGAAAAAGGATACCCAATATTTCGTGCATAGGGGGGAAGGGGTTTGAAAAAAATAGTTGGTTGTATTATATTAATAGGAAGCATATGGATGCTTTCGGCCTGTGGGAAAAAGGAGAGCTATGCGGATATTTCATTAAAAGCAGAGCCTTTGGTAGCGATTGATTTTCAAAATGTATCCGTGCACGATCCGTCGGTTGTAGCAGATCAAGGGAATTACTATATTTTTGGTTCGCATCTTGCGGCTGCAAAAACAGTTGATTTTATGAACTGGGAGAAGCCTGCGGATGGTGTTAACAAAAGAAATCCATTGATTAAGGATCCGCTTCAGGAAATGAAAGAAACGTTTGAATGGGCAAAGACCAGGACGTTTTGGGCACCAGATGTGATTCGTTTAAACGATGGCAGATATTATATGTATTATTGTGCCTGTGAAGGAAGTTCCCCGTTATCTGCACTTGGTTTAGCAGTGGCTGATACAATAGAGGGACCATATCAAGACCTTGGAATTTTGTTGAAATCTGGAATGACCGATACGAAAAGCGAAAATGACGATTTTTATGATACTACAATGTATCCGAATGTGGTAGATCCTTGTGTATTTTATGATACGGAAGGACGCCTTTTTATGATGTATGGATCCTATTCTGGGGGGATTTATGTGCTTGAGCTTGATAAAGACACGGGATTTCCGTTAGAAAAAGGATATGGAAAGAAAATTCTTGGAGGAAACCATTTGCGTATTGAAGGACCATACGTATTGTATAATCCGCAAAATGACTATTACTATCTATTTCTTTCCTTTGGCGGACTCGCAGCAGATGGGGGGTACAACATTCGTGTATGCCGTTCCAAAACACCGGATGGTCCGTATTACGATACAGACGGTACGGATATGATCTCGTGCAAAGGAGCCGATGGGACTTTTTTTGATGACAAAGCAGCGCAGCAGTTTGGTCTTAAGCTGATGGGCAATTATAAGTGGATGTATCATGAAGGAGAAGAGGGAGAATTACGGGAAGGATATGTATCACCGGGACATAACTCTGCTATTTATCAAGAAGAAAGCGGAAAATATTTTTTGGTTTTTCACACTCGCTTTGAAAAGCAGGGAGAACATCATGAGGTGCGTGTACACCAAATGTTTTTCAATGAGGATGGATGGCCGGTCGTAGTACCGTATCGTTATACGGTAGATGCAGTAAGTGGAAGATGGAAGCTTACAAATGGAAATCAAATGGAGTGTATCATTGGTGGGGTTGTTTATAAGGGAGTTTGTACAAAGGCATACGATGAATTTGGCAAGAAATATGTTATGACATTTACGGCCTCCTCTCCCCAGAACAAAAGCAGTATTTGGGGAAGTGGTTTGGAAGCGGTAAGTCTAAAATAAAGATGCAAGGTAGAAAGGAAGGTATAAAATGGCACAGCTACAAATTAATGAAAAGCAAAAACTAGCAACCATTCATGAGGAGGTTTATGGGCATTTTGCAGAGCATCTGGGTAGATGTATTTATGAAGGGCTTTATGTCGGGGAAGACTCGGAAATTCCGAACAAAAATGGTATGCGGACAGATGTTGTAGAAGCGTTAAAAGAGATGAAAATTCCGGTTCTTCGTTGGCCTGGCGGATGTTTTGCGGATGAGTATCATTGGAAGGATGGAATTGGCCCTAAGGAAACGAGAAAGCGAATGGTAAATACGCATTGGGGTGGTGTTATCGAGGATAATAGCTTTGGTACCCATGAATTTATGGAACTGTGTGAACAATTAGGCTGTAAAACGTATATTAATGGAAATGTTGGAAGCGGAACCGTTCAGGAAATGTCAGAATGGGTGGAGTACCTTACCTTTGACGGTGTTTCCCCAATGGCAGAGCTTCGAAAGAAAAACGGACATGAAAAGCCGTGGAAAGTCGATTTCTTTGGCGTTGGAAATGAAAATTGGGGGTGTGGAGGAAATATGACGCCCGAGCATTATGCCAATGAATATCGCCGCTATCAGACGTATGTCAGAAACTACAATCAAGAACAACCGATTTTTAAGATCTGCGGAGGTCCAAACGTAGATGATTATAGTTGGACAAGAGGGGTTTTGGAAACAACGCATCGCAATTGTCCGTCCTATTTGCATGGACTAATGGATGGCTTATCCTTACACTACTATGTACATCCCGGTGGATGGGAAAACAAAGGAAGTGCGACGGAGTTTGGAATGGAGGACTGGTACAAAACATTAGATAAGGCTCTTTATATTGAGACTTTAATTAAGCGTCATACGGCGATTATGGATCAATACGACCCAGACCAAAAGATTGGATTGATTGTAGATGAATGGGGTGCTTGGTATGACGTAGAGCCAGGCACAAATCCTGGATTTTTATACCAGCAAAATACAATGCGAGACGCAATTGTAGCAGCAATATCCCTCAATGTATTTAATAAACATGCCGACCGCGTAAGAATGGCTAATATAGCACAAATGATAAATGTGCTTCAATCTGTGATATTGACAGAAGGATCTAAAATGGTGTTAACACCAACCTATTTTGTATTTTGCATGTATAAAATGCATCAAAATGCGACGTTGCTGCAAAGCCATGTTGAGACGGGAACAATAGGAAAAGAGACAAAACATTTGGTTCCACAGGTAAGTGAATCGGTATCGGTAGGGGAGGATGGAGTTATTACAATTACCCTGGCGAATTTATCCTACGACGCGCAAGAGGAAATGGACGTTGTATTTTCTCAATTGGAACCAAAAGAAGTATCAGGAGAACTGCTGTATGCGGATGCAAATGCATTTAATTGCTTTGAAGCGCCAGAACAGGTGAAGAAAGTGAGCTTTGATGCGTTTGCTGTGGAAGGAAAACACATTCGATTCACGCTTCCGGCACATGGAGTCATCAGTATTCGGGTGAAATAAATGGAGAAGAAGCATT
>JASKJZ010000072.1 GCA_030154385.1 Clostridiales bacterium | reverse complement strand
TCTTACATTCACAACCTATGCTAAGAGAGTTGCAAAAGCTGTTACTGGCTTAAAGACTGGTACTGCTACAGCTGTAGCATCTGGACAGACACTGAAATTAAACGCAACTGATTTAGTAGTAGAAGATCAGTACTCAAATGTAATGTCTGACTCTGATGTGAAAGCACTTACAAACATCAACATCGCAGTTGAAGGTACTACAATTACTGTTGATAACACTACAATGCCAACAGCTCATTTTGTAACATTAACTGCTTCAGCTGATACATCTAAGACAACTGATATCAAGTTTGGTATTGGTATCAAAGATAACAAGCCAAACACAACAGACTACACTGCAGTTTATACAGTAGTAGATCCTAAGACTGCTTCTAACTTAACCATTAAGAAGGTTAACAGTGATCATGTAGTAAAAGCTAATGGAGTGAAACCTACTTTAGCAACAACAGATATCGAGGTTACTGGTGTAGTAGCTGGTAAGACTGTAGTAATTCCTTCTACTCAGTACGTAGTAAGTGGAAATACAGGATATGATCTTGGAAATACTTCTACTCCTGGTGTAACTGCTCAGACCCTAACAGGTACTGTTGAAGTAACTGTAGATACAAAAGATGGTGCTATTGTATTAACAAAAGACTTCACTTTCTCTAATGCAGCTTCTACGATTACAACAATTGAAGCTAAAGAGGATGGCAAATTAACTGCGGGAACACTTACAAATGCTCAGTTTGCTGCACTGTTCACAATTAAGGATCAGTACGGAGTTGAGTTGACTAACCCAACAGCAGTTAAGTATGATGTTGTTGAAATGTCAAGTAACAGCAGAGTAATTAGTCACAATAAGACAAACGCAGCTAGCGTAGTTGCATCTAAGGATGACAAGTTTGCTGTAACCGCTTCTTATGGAACAATCACTGCTTCTGCTGAAAAGACAGTTGAATAATTTTTAGTTATAGCAAGTGTAAGATGGGATTCGAAAGAATCCCATCTTTTTTTTGCGTGTAGCTTGTATTGCGGAAAAACAAAAGGTATAATAGGGAAAGATAAAATATTTATAGGGGGTTACAATGAAATCCAATCAACAGAAAAAGAACAAATTATTATTACCAATTATAGCAATGGCATTTGTTCCATTGGTTATGTATTATCATCTCTTTGATACAAAAATGGATTCGTATCCATGGTTTGGCGGAGCAATGCAAATTGATGTATTTCTATATTTTAAAATGGTACTTATCATTTTACTTAGTGTTTGTATGTTACTTATGATTATTGGGTTTGCATACAAAAGAATGTCTTCCAAAGCAACAGAAAAGAAAAAAAAGATATTATTTGAACGGTTTTATGAATATAAAGCATGGATTCCAATTTGGCTATATGCGGTTTTATCTCTTTTATCAACAATATTTTCTAAGTACACTTATTGGGGATATCATGGAATATCGCAACAGATGGAACCAGTATGGGTTTTACTTGGATATGTAATAATGGCATATTATACCTATCTTTTTGTCAAAGATAAACAGGATTTGGTAACATTATTAAAGTGGATGTTAATTCCAACGGCAATACTGGCTTTAATTGGCGCTTTTCAGGCATTTGGGCTTGATTTTTATAAATCGACCATAGGAAAGCTTACCTACCTACCTACCTCCATGCTCAAAGAAGAAATCGAGTTTGTATTCGAAAAAGGTAGAACTTATACCTCCCTATATAATCCAAATTATGTTGGTGTATATGTGAGTCTCTTCGTTCCACTCTTATTAGTACTAATCTTTCAATGCAGAAATTTAAAATTGCTTGCATTCTATGGAAGTGTACTTCTACTGTTAATCATCAGTCTTTTTGGGTCAGGTTCAAAGAGTGGAATGCTTTGTATTGCAGTGTCTATGATATTACTCGCTCTATTTTATTGGAAGGAAATAATCAAAAAATGGAAATGGGCTCTGGCAGGAATAGCGGCTGTAGTATTAATTTTCTTCGGTATAAATGCATTGAAAGGGAATGCATTAATTGGAAGCATTAAAAATGCAATGACTAGTACAAAAAGTGAGCAACCAGCACTAACATCCATTGAGACAAATGATGATAACGTGACAATTGAATATAAGGGGAATACACTGGTTGTTTCCTATAATCCAGAAGGAAGCACGCCAGAGGAAATGTTTCCTGTCATGGATGGAAACGGGGAAAAAATAGAAGTTAGCCAAGTGGATGACGTAACGATTGCTTTGCAAGATGAGCGTTTTCCAGGTTTTACGATTAATCTAGCTTCTTATCAGGACATTTATTTCTTTGATATAAAAATTGATGGAAAAGAATGGTATTTTACCAATCAGAGCGGCGACAATACTTATTACTATCTGACGATAACAGGAAAGCTTGATAAAATCGAAACGGCTGAGGTGAGCAGTCTTTTTAAGGGTAGAGAAACCTTTGCTAGTAATCGTGGTTTTATCTGGTCCAGAACCATTCCTTTATTGAAACAGTATATTTTGCTAGGAAGTGGAGCTGATAGCTTTTATTTGGTGTACCCAAATGATGAATATGTTGGAAAATATAATTATGGTTATGGAGATCAAAACATATCAAAGCCCCATAATCTATATTTGCAGATTGGAGTGCAGACAGGTGTTGTATCACTACTTGCATTTTTGATATTTTATCTCTTATATTTTGTACAGTGCATGCGACTATATCTAAAGACTGGAATGAAAACCATAGAGGTACAGCTGGGAGCTGCAATTTTAACCGGAACCTTTGCTTATATGCTAATGGGGCTTGCAAATGATTCAACCGTTGCGGTTGCACAAATTTTTTGGATTTTTATGGGGATTGGAATGGCAATCAATTTTATGGTGAGAAAGAATGTTGAGGAAGTAAAATAAGAGCAGGAGGAGTGCCATGTGCGATATCACAGTTCGTATCAAAGAAGAAATTATTCAATATGCGAGGCAATACAGGGTTGAAAAGGTGTATCTATTTGGTTCAAGAGCTAATGGAACGAATCAAGTAAAAAGTGATATTGCAGAAGTGGAGGATTGAGTAATGTATCAAAGAGCTGGAAAGCGACTTCTTGATATCCTACTATCACTTTTGTTGATTCTATTGCTGTCATGGTTGCTTATTCTTGTTGCCGTGGTCGTAAAACTCACATCAAGAGGCACAGTGCTGTTTTGTCAAAAGAGAGTGGGAATTCATAAGAGCTATTTTAATATCTATAAGTTTCGAACTATGCGTACGGATACACCAAACGATTTGCCGACACATCTGCTTGCAAACCCGGATACCTTTATTACACCGATTGGCCGATTTTTACGAAAAACAAGTTTGGATGAGCTGCCTCAGCTTTTCAATATCCTACGGGGGGATATGAGCTTTGTCGGTCCTCGTCCAGCTCTGTGGAATCAAGAGGACTTGATTTTAGAACGTGATCGATACGGAGCCAATGACATTCGACCAGGACTAACGGGATGGGCACAGATCAATGGGCGAGATGAAATTGAAATTCCGTTGAAGGCGAAGCTAGATGGGGAATATACAATAAGAGAAAGCTTTGCGTTTGATGTGATGATATTTGGCATGACCTTTTTTCGTGTTTTAAAGAAAGATGGTGTGAAGGAAGGCGGAACAGGAGCAGGGCAAGAATGAAGAAAGTGTTAGTCATTGGTAAGAATAGTTACATAGGAAAGAGTTTCCTTGCGTATATCAGTAAATATCATGCGCAGGATGGCTGGAAAATGGATGTCGTTGGTGCTAGGGATGATGCTTGGAAAAGCAAGGATTTTCATGGCTATGAGGTTGTGCTGCTTGTAGCAGCAATTGTTCATCAAAGAGAAACAGTAGTTGGCGAAGCTGCTTATCGTCATGTAAATTATGAAATGGCTCTTGAGGTAGCCAATAAGGCAAGAGAAGAAAAGGTTGGCCAGTTTATTTTATTAAGTACAATGGCAGTGTATGGTAATTATGCTGAGCAGATTACAATGGATACGAAGGAAAAGCCGAATACCTACTACGGGACGTATAAGAGAATGGCAGAGAAGGGGCTTATGCGATTGCAAAATGATGAATTTCAGGTCGCAATTGTCCGCCCTCCCATGGTATATGGAAGATATAGTAAGGGGAATTTTGCAAAACTTGTAAAGCTTGCACGGATATGCCCTATTTTTCCTAAGATGTCAAATAAAAGAAGTGCAATTTATATCGATAATCTCTGTGAATATTTGTATTTGGTCATAAAAAAGAAATGCAGGGGAGTTGGCTGTCCGTATAATATGCAGCATATGGATACTTCGGAATTATATCGGAAAGTTCGAGAAGAAATGGGAAAGCACACAATTTCTACTGATTTTTTTAATCCCATCTTGCGTTTCTTTTTGATAAAGGGAAATTTGCTTGATAAATTATTTGGTGACTGTTATTATGATATCGGAAAAGCAAAGGAAGGGTGGATTGACATCGATCCTCCTCAATATCAAGTTGTCACTTATGAAGAAAGCATTGGTAAAAGTCTATGGAAGAGCATAAGGTAATAAACAATGAAATTACGGAAGGAGTAATATGGAAACAACTCCTTTCCTTTTTTTACCCAATTTTACTTGGAACTTTTTTTCAACAGCTCTATAACAGCATTGATGCAATCGTTATTGGGCGTTTTGTAGGCAAAGAGGCGCTAGCAGCGATTAGTGGGTCAGCTAGTACATTAGTAAATCTGCTTCTGGGGTTTTTTATTGGACTTTCCTGTGGGGCGACTGTTTTGATATCACAGGCATATGGTGCTAAGGATACGAGGGGGATACGAAATGGTATCCATACTGCTATGGCGGTTTCCCTTATAATCGGAGCTTTATTTACTGTGCTTGGAATTTTATTTGCACCATACTTGCTCCAATTGACGAATGCTCCAAAGGATACCATACAAGATTCCATTCTTTATATGGATATCATTTTTGGTGGCATATTAGCATCGATTCTCTATAATACATGCTCTGGAATAATGAGAGCTCTTGGAGATTCGAAGAGGCCTTTTTACTATCTGATGACGGGGTGTGTACTCAATATTATATTGGATCTTATATTGGTTGCGGTAATCCCTTTCGGAGTATTTGGGGCTGGAATTGCAACGATACTTTCGCAGTTGGTGACGGCTGTATTATTGATGAGAAAACTGATGCAGCAGGATGAGAAATATTGTTTGCAGCTGCGTCACATCCGACTGGAACGACAGACCTTGCATAAGATGATGATAATTGGGTTGCCCGCCGGGTTACAATCGGTTATGTATTCGATTTCAAATCTGATTATTCAAGCAAGTATAAATTCTTTTGGTACCGATACGGTAGCGGCTTGGGGCGTCTATGGAAAAGTAGATGGAATATTTTGGATGGTCATGAGTGCATTAGGAGTTTCAATCACGACATTTGTAGGTCAGAATTATGGCGCAAGAAAAATAAGCAGGGTTAAGAAAAGTACCCGGATATGTATGGGTATCGCGATTGTCATTACCTTTAGTATGAGTACAGTGCTGTATTTATTTGCCGGAATCATTTTTGGCATTTTTACAAAAGACCCCAATGTCATTCAAATTGGAATTCAGATGATGCATTTTCTAACCCCGACCTATATCACCTATATTTCGATTGAAATATTATCGGGGAGTATCCGCGGTACTGGAAATACCTTTTTGCCAACGGTTATTACCTTTGTTGGGATTTGCTTTTTGCGAGTGCTATGGATTTTTCTAATTACGACGACGCATCTTACCTTAGAAGGTGTTATGTTTAGCTATCCGCTGACCTGGGTAGTAACCTCTGTTGCATTTATAGTGTATTACAGGTATTTTATAAGGAAGATGGAAGGCGCAAATTCATTGCTATGACGAGACAAATATGTTAAAATAACTAAGTGATATTGCATCTAAATCAAACGGAAGAGCAATTGAGTCAGCTCTTTATAAAAACACGACTGGAGAAATTGAAATGTACTCGGTACCAATGAAATGGTAGACTATAAAGATTGTATAAAGTAGAGTTTACAATAGATAGGAGATAGAATGGTTTCCGTAATAATACCATGTTACAATGCATCCAAATACATTGGTCAGGCAATTGAATCTGTTTTAAGACAAGGCGTCGAAACTGAAATAATTGTAGTTGATGATTGCTCAATGGATGAAACGAAAGAGATTGTATCAAAGTATTTATCAATGAAAAACGTGCATCTAATATGTAATGCAAAGAATAAAGGAGTTGCCTTTAGTCGTAACCGGGGTATTAAAAGAGCAACGGGGCAATACGTTGCTTTTTTGGATGCGGATGATTATTGGAGAGAAGACAAATTAGCTAAACAAATATCGTTATTGGAAGAAAAGAAGGCGTTTTTTTGTTATACTGGAAGACGAATCATAACGGAAAATGGAGAAGAAACGAATAAAATAATCGGTGTAAGCGAAGAAATTACTTACGATATGCTATGTCACCATAATGAAATATCTTGCTCTTCTGTATTAATGAAACGTACTATAGCGAAAAACCTTCGGATGAAACACGACGAGGTACATGAAGATTATCTGATGTGGTTACGTTTTCTGAAAAAATATAAAGTAGCATTCGGAATAAATGAGCCTCTATTATATTATCGATTAAGTGAAAATGGAAAATCACGCAATAAAATTGAGTCAGCCAAAATGACGTATGGGGTACATCGCTATATGGGTAATACAAGGTGGAAATCTTTCTATTATATGAGTTTGCATTTGCTTAAAGGTATAAAAAAATATAAATTAAAATAGAAGCGATGTGCTATTATGAACTATTTACTAGTTAGGATGTACATTAATTGATAGATGTGCTAAAATGAAAAAGATGGTTTTTTATTAAGATTATGGTTATGGTTAGGTGAAAAATTGGGTAGAATACGTGTTTTGCAAATATTAGATAAGATTAGTAATGGTAGTGGTGTTTGTTCTGTTGTAATGAACTATTATAATTATATTGACAAAGACAAAGTGATTTTTGATTTTATGGTTAACGAGCCAGTGCCAGAAAAAATAAAGGCAACGCTAGAAATGCAAGGTTCTAAAATATTTATTATGCCTGGGTTAAAGAACAGAAATTTGTTTAGATATAAGAAACAATTGCAAAAATTCTTTTCTGAGCATAAAGAATATAAAATTGTCCATGGTCATACTCCTAATGCAGCTGCTTTTTATCTAACGGAAGCAAAAAAAGCAGGAATAAAAATCAGAATTATTCATAGCCACAATGCCATCGGATCAGAAAATTTATGGAAAAGGTTTCGAAATAGAATTCTTTACAAGGTAGCAATAAAACATGCAAATATGTATTTTACTTGTGGGAAAAAAGCAGCGGAATATTTATACGGGAAAAATTTTAGGAAGAAATATTATATACTGAATAATGCAATAGATTTGGATAAATACAAGTTTGATGATAGTATAAGAAGTGAAATCAGAAAAAAGCTGAATCTTGAAGATAATTTTGTAATAGGAAATGTTGGACGATTTTGTAAGCAAAAAAACCAAAAATATAGCATCGGTATTTTGGAAGAAGTAATGAAAGTAGATGAAAATATAAAACTTCTTTTAATAGGTGATGGTAAGCAGTTAGATGAAGTAAAGCTTGATGCAAAAAGAAAAAATATTGCTGATCATGTTATATTTACTGGTGAAGTTGAAAATGTGTTTGACTATCTGCAGGCCATGGATTTATTTATCTTACCATCTCTATTTGAGGGATTACCAGTGTCTTGTGTTGAAGCCCAAGCAATGGGGTTGCCATGTCTAATTTCCGATACCGTGACAAGAGAAATTGCATTCAATAAAAATGTTGAGTTTGTCTCTATTTCAGATAGTCCAATAAAATGGAGGGATCAGATATTAAGACTAAAAAATATAAACAGAGAAAATGCTGTCAATATATCTTCTTATAATATAAAAGATAAGGCAAGTGAGTTAACGAAACTATATTGTGAGTTAATTGAAAAAAACGGAAAACAAGAGATGTAGGTAATGAAAAAAGATATTGATAAGGTTAGATGGAATGTTTATCTTAAAAATTTGAAACAGAATCAGATTCCGATTGATTATTACAGTATTGCAAAAGAATTGTATTCGGAAAACATTATAGTGCAGACATCATTATGCGTGTCTGGTCCTATGCTTATTTCATACGGACTTTGGATTATCAATGAAGCAAGAAGAAAAGGATTAGAAAAACTATATTTTGTTGCAAGAGATGGGCTCATCATGAATAAAATAGTCTGCTATTTTGCTGAGAAAATGAACCTAGATATCCAATGTAAATATTTATATTGTAGCAGATATGCATTGATTCTTCCTGTTTATTCGGTGAATAAAGAACTGGGTTTAAATCTGATTTTTTCTGGAGGAAGTAGAGTCTCTTTAAATACTATTTTTAAAAGAATTGGTCTCACATTGGAGCAACAAAAAGAAATACGTAAATCGATTGAATATAGCGAAGAACAATCAAATGTATCATTAAATAATGTTGGTATATCTGAAATCAAAAATAAACTACTACGTAATAAAACCTTTACGGATATGCTGGAAACTTTATCAAAACAATCATATGAAGATATTATACAATATTTTGAACAAGAAGGGTTATTGGATAACGCAGTATATCTTGTAGACAGTGGCTGGAGAGGAAACATCCAAAATAATATTTCTGTTATTCTCAGAAGTTTAAACCCTATGATAAAAGTAGAAGGATTCTATTTCGGTTTGGAAAGAATGTATAAAAATCAAAAATATAATTGTTTTTATTTCTCTCCTCAAAAAAAACTTTTTAGAGTGATTCATTTCAATTACAACATATTTGAAAGCTTTTGCTCGGCAGAACACGGTATGACCGTTGGATATAAGAAAAACAGCGATACCATAGAGCCTGTTTTGAAAGATAAATTTATAAGGGAGGACTTCATTCAAATACAAGAAAAATTAATTTTTGAAATGATGAAACGAATGGAGATACAAAAAGTCAGTCCTGTTCCGGATAGTGAAACATTAGTAAAAGGTTTTCAAAAGAACCTCAATCTTTTTATGAACAATCCAACAAAAACTGAAGTTTCCTATTGGGGTAGTATTGCGTATTGTGAAGATGAATCGGAATCTTACTTTGTAAGACTAGCAGAGGATATTCCTAAAAATCAGAGGGTTCATTATTTAATTTTTCGAAGACTTTATGATAGAGTGTTAACAAATAAAAGCAAAAGAATAATGAGTGAATCCTTCTGGATTAAAGGAAG
>JASKJZ010000071.1 GCA_030154385.1 Clostridiales bacterium | reverse complement strand
TGGTGCATCCGTTTTAGTGCCGATTCTCTTCCATATTAATCCGTCCATTGTCTTATTGATGAATGGAATTGGTACCTTACTATTTATTTTGATTACAAAAGGCAAAGCTCCAGCATATCTTGGTTCCAGCTTTGCTTTTCTTGCGCCCGCCGGGCTCGTTATCTCAAAATGGGGCTTTCCTTATGCACTCGGCGGCTTTATTGCGGTTGGATTTTTCATGTGTCTGATTGCCTTAATCGTCTATAAATTCGGAGTAGCATGGATCGACATCCTGCTTCCTGCTGCCGCGATGGGACCTGTCGTAGCATTGATCGGCCTTGAGCTTGCCAGCTCTGCTGCAAATACCGCTGGCCTTCTTCCAGCAGACGGGCAGGCCATTGATGGAAAAAACGTTTTGGTTTTTCTCGTCACACTTAGTGTTGCCGTATTTGGAAATGTCTTATTCCGTAAATTTTTTGCGGTAATTCCTATCCTCATCGCTATCATTAGCGGTTATATTACGGCCTTACTTTGTAAGCTGGTTACCTTAGATACCATAAAGGCTGCTATGCCTCCTCATTTTATCTCACTTCCTGCTTTACAAACGCCAAAATTCAACTTACAGGCCATTCTTATGCTTCTTCCAGTTATTTTAGTCATCACCTCAGAGCATATTGGCCATCAGATTGTGACCAGTAAAATCGTTGATCGGGATCTCTTAAAAAATCCGGGTCTGCACCGTTCTATGTTTGCAGATGGATTTTCTACGATGCTTTCTGGCTTTGTTGGTTCCGTGCCAACTACTACATACGGAGAAAATATCGGTGTCATGGCTATGACCAAGGTTTATTCCGTGCAAGTAATTGGAGGCGCTGCCATTCTATCCATTATTGCTTCCTTTATCGGACCAGTCTCAGCCTTGATACAGACCATACCAGGCCCCGTAATCGGCGGTATTTCTTTTCTACTTTATGGTATGATTGGAGCTTCTGGTATCCGTGTTATGGTTGATGCACAGGTCGACTATTCCAAGAGCCGCAATCTGACCTTGACCTCTATTATATTTGTAACCGGTCTGTCTGGAGTTGCATTGAAGCTTGGGCAAGTTACGCTAAAGGGTATGGTTTTAGCATGTATCGTTGGCATGCTCTTGTCCCTTCTCTTCTACTTATTTGACCGTTTTGGTTTGACCAATGATAAAGATGAGGACTTAGAAGCATAAGATCAAATAATTCCAATAAAAAGAGCCGTGCATAAAACAACATCTGCACGACTCTTTTTGTTATTTTTCAAAGTAATTGGTTCCCCACTGCAGCATCTGCATCAAGAGATTTGATATCTCCTCTGGTGTCTCCTTTGCCCCATCTGCTATCCAACGTTTGAAGACACTAATACATCCTGCCGTACCAAACTCCTTTAGATAAACTCGAACTTTGGGGTCTATTCGGATATTGTACTGTAAGGATACAATTTCCGATAATTCTAAAATATCCTTTTGCAAAGCATAACCACTATTTTCCCCTAATAGAACTTCGAATAAGGCGGCATTTCGTTTTGCATATTCAAAGATACTCGTTAATTTGAGTTTAGAAAATCCCCCTACTGCTTTCTGAGCCTCCAGATAAGACATGACATTTTCAATTACCTCTTTCTCTATTTGATCTAGAAGATCATAGGGACTCTCATAATGCGCATAAAAGGTACTTCGATTGATATCCGCTCTTTCGCATAAAGCTTTTACTGTGACGGATGCAATGGGTTGATTTTGTATCAGTTCAACCAATGCCTCCTTCAGCATTTTTTTCGTATACTTTACTCTTCGGTCTAACGTTTCTTCTCTCATAGCCTCTCATAGCCTCTCCTAAAATTTTATTAATTTCCAACACATACTCCCACTTATGTTGTGCATTGCACAGATAAAACCATTTTGTTGGTTGTAATCCAACACTGTGTTTATTATAATACTAATAGTTTAATTTTACAATACAACTAAGGAGGTTCTATGAACAAAATATCATCTGCAATTGTTCAACACAAAAAAATAATTATATTCATCTTTAGTTTACTCGTCGTTGCCTCTGTCTTTCTTCGAAACTTTGTCTCCGTTAATTATAACATGGTCGACTACCTGCCAAAAGAAGCAAAATCAACCATAGCCATCCAGATTATGGATACCGAATTTACGAGTGCTATGCCAAATGCCAGAGTTATGATTAAAAATGTAAGCCTTACCGAAGCCACAGCATATAAGAAAACATTAAGCAAAATAGATGGCGTGACAAATGTACTCTGGCTTGATGATGTCATCGATTTAAAAATACCACTCCAAATGAGTGATGCTGTGCAAATTGAAACCTTCTATAAAGAGGGAAATGCACTGTATACGGTCACGATTCAAGAAGGTCAGGAAAAACAGACCTGCCAGGCCATTTTAGACTTAATTGGTGACGACAATGCACTTGCAGGCGATGCACCCGATTTAGTCAGCGCACAAGGAGCTGCAGTCTCAGAAGTCTTAAAGGCAATGGCAATCCTTTTGCCCATTATACTTATCATCTTGTTTTTATCCACGACTTCATGGCTGGAGCCGCTCCTTTTCCTATTTGCAATCGGTGTTTCGATTTTGATTAATATGGGCACAAATGTGTTGCTTGGCGAGGTTTCCTTTGTAACGAACTCTGTTACGCCAATTCTTCAGTTAGCTTGCTCCCTTGACTATGCGATATTCCTTCTTCATAGCTTCACGGAAAAAAGAAAAAAATACAATGATCCTTCGGTTGCCATGCAATCTGCAATTAAGGAGTCTATTGTAACCGTATCGTCAAGTGCTGCCACTACACTTTTTGGCTTTTTAGCTCTCGTGTTTATGAACTTTGGCATTGGGGCAGATCTTGGCATCAACTTAGCAAAAGGAATTGTATTTAGTTTTCTATCTGTCATGATATTTTTGCCGGCTATCACCCTGCTTTTCTATCGATGGATAGACAAGACCACACATCGTTCCTTTCTTCCAAAGCTAAATGGCTTATTTTCCGTTGCATCAAAGCTATTTTTCCCAGTTGCTCTTGTGCTTTTCATCACAATATTACCCGCTTTTTTAGGACAGCAGCATACCAATTTTTTATATGGAAATAGCACCAATACAACAAGCAGCCGCAGTGGTATTGACCGTAAAAAAATTGCAGATGCCTTTGAAGAACAAACGCTAGTGGCTCTGCTAGTCCCAAGAGGCGAGCCTGCAAAAGAAGAAGCGCTTGCACATGAACTTGAGGCACTAGACCATGTAACAAACGTTACCTCGTATGCAACTATGGTCGGAAATGCAATACCGGTTGACTTTTTATCCAAGAACATTACGGAACAATTCTATTCTAAAAATTATGCTCGTATCATTATATACACCGATACCAGCGCGGAAGGTGATGTCGCGTTTCAAACAGTGGATAACATCGAGCAAGTTGCCAGTGCCTATTATGGGGATGACGTTTATATGGCAGGACAAAGTGCCAATACAAATGATATGAAAAAGACGGTAACGAGAGATACAAAAGTCGTGAATCTTGTCGCAATCATTGCTATTTTTGTCATTTTATTCCTAACATTTCGCTCTGTCGCCTTACCATTCATCCTTTTATTATCCATTGAACTAGGCATTTGGCTAAACCTTTCCATTCCTTACTTTGAAGGAGCCAAAATCAGCTTTATGGGCTATCTGGTCATAAGCTCCGTACAGCTTGGAGCAACCGTTGACTATGCCATCCTAATGACCAATCACTACTTAAGAAAGCGAACACAATATACAAAGAAGGAAGCATTGAAACAAGCATGGATCAAGTCCTTTGAACCGGTTCTTGTTTCTGCATCCATCTTATCCTGTGCTGGTTTTGCCCTTTATGCAACCTCTACCAATCCTGTTATTTACGAATTGGGGATTTTATTTGGACGTGGTGCTCTTTTGTCAATCGTAATGGTACTGCTGTTCCTCCCCGCTCTCCTCTCCCTATGCGATACCTTGATCCACAAAACAACACATCAATCAAACT
Organism: Clostridiales bacterium; assembly: GCA_030154385.1. The sequence continues at coordinate 5,328 of JASKJZ010000071.1, read as the reverse complement.
TTTATACTGACTAGGAGGTCGATCTGATTATGAAAATAAAACCGATAAAAAAAATTGCATCCATTGGTCTTTCCATCCTCTTTTTTCTATCTACAGCCAGTACATCCTATGCTGCGGCTCCTGCCAAGGTAACAAATAAAACAGAAGTACTGTATGCCAATCTTGCCCATGACGGTTCTGTAGATGGGGTTTATGCTGTCAATCAATTTTCCGTTGCAACAGAAGGCATTGTAACCGATTACGGAGATTACTCCTCAGTTCTAAACCTATCCAATACTGCCTCACTGACGCAAAGCGGCGATGCCGTTACCTTTGAGGCACAAAAGGGAACCTTCTACTATCAAGGAAATCTTACCAATACGAATCTGCCTTGGCAAGTATCCATTGACTATTCACTAGACGGTCAGTCTATTTCACCGTTGGAGCTAGCTGGAAAATCAGGTAAGGTTACGATACATTTAACTACAAAAAAGAATCGTTCCATAACGGAGGATTTTTACGATAACTACCTGCTGCAAGCAAGCTTTACACTTGATAATGCTGTCTTTTCCGATATTGAAGCAAATGACGCAACGCTTGCGAGCGCAGGAAATAATACCTCACTCACTTATACTATCCTGCCAGACAAGGACGCCGATATCACCATACATGCCCTTGCAGAAAATTTTCATATGAATGCAATAAAAATAGCTGGAATTCCGCTCTCCTTTCCAATTGACCTTTCAAATACCAAGGATATAACCAAGGATTTTTCAAAATTAAGCGATGGTATCAGTGAACTAAATGATGGTGTTAAAAAACTAAATTCGGGTGCAAGTAAGCTTTCAGAAAATGGAAGTAAGCTAGCCGATGGTTCCATCCAAATCAAAGATGCACTTTCCTCTCTCAGTAAGAGTTCATCCGATATTACAGATGCTTCGAGCCAGATAAAATCTGCATTATCGACACTTGCCACCTCAATGGATTCCTCAGGGAATACCCCTGATCTATCCTCCATCACGTCGCTTACAAAGGCACTCGATCAAATTGCCGATGGCCTCGCTTCAATAAACGTTGGCCTAGAAAGTCTGGATTCGGGCTTCCAAGCATCCTACGATGCACTTGAAAAAGCAATTTTAGTAATACCCGATGATACGCTTTCAAAAGAAGATATCACAGCGCTTTATACGTTTGTGGCAAAAGGTGATCCGACGCAGACAAAGACACTGGATGCGCTTGTAAATAGCTATCAAGCAGCTCTGACCGTAAAGGGAACCTATTTGGCCGTAAAACAGGGGTTTGATGCAGTCGATGCCACTATTTTAACGCTTACACCAAGCCTTACACAAATGGAGTCAAGCTTGCGGCAAATGTCAACCCAATTAAACAGTACTCTTTCCAGTCAAGATTTCTTTTCGCAGATGGCGCAGCTCCAGGCGGCACTTAAAACACTATCTGAAAATTACAAACAATTTGATGCCGGCCTTACCACTTATATGAAGGGAGTCACTTCTGTATCAACTGGTTACACTTCCTTTGATTCGGGACTCAAGCAGTATACAAAAGGCATTTCTACCTATGGTAAGGGGGTTTCAAAGCTGTTGGATGGAACGAATACGCTCTATGACAATACCAAAGATCTCCCAGAAAAAGTGGACGATCAAATCAAACAAATGACTTCTTCCTATTCTGGCGATGATTATCAGCCAGTATCGTTTCTTTCATCAAAAAACAACGCAATCCAATTGGTTCAGTTTGTTCTGCAAACAAAGGACATTGCACTTCCAGAAAAAGTAGCAACCGTTACTGTTGAAACAAAAAAAGAAGGCTTTTTTGATCGGCTCCTTCGTCTCTTTCAATAAAAAACCGATTACTCCTAAAAAAGCTGTGATGCGTTTTCGTCATCACAGCTTTTTTCTTTCTTTTTTTATTCCCTTTTGTTCATACATTCTTTGATCCGCCTGGTTTAAACAAGCATCCAAACTTTTCCCTGACTGACATATACTATATCCTATGCTAAACGATAATTGATAGGGTACTATTTTTCTATCGTTAAAACATTCCACTTCCCGTTCAATATTGGTCAGAAATTGTATAATATCGGCTTCCTTATTTGTCTCACCTGCAATTAAAAATTCATCACCGCCGATTCGACCGATTCGGTCTTCACGCTCTTTAACACAGTGACGCAAGAGTCTTGCTGTCTCTTTTAACGCTTGATCGCCGACCAAGTGACCATACTTATCGTTAATTTGCTTAAAGTCGTCCAAATCAATCAAGATCAGATAAAGAAGTCGATTATTCCGATTTTGATCCAACCGCTTCATCAAATAGCGATCCATTTTCCGTCGATTGTATAAGCCAGTTAGATAATCAAGAGAGATTTCTTTATTTTGAATATTAATATAAACATTGGCACACGCAAGTGCACAGCAAATCCAAATCAAAGAGATTCCATAATTTAGACTTTGAATCGTTGCAGCAACAATAATAACCACCGGAAATACCATTAAATGAACATCCTCTTCGGCTTTAACATTTTTATTTTTTCTCCCATTCCGAAATGCAACAAAAAAAGAGGCCAGCATATAAAAGAACGCAAGAAAAACCATTAACAGAAAATGTTTGCCCCTGCTGTAGTAATTATTTCGATCAATTACAAAAAACCATCCGTTCCATATACTAGCTAGCGTCAATATGGAACTAATAACAGCTGGTACTAAATAGAATTTCAATCGTTTTAACATGTCTTCTTTTTTTTCATAAATCTTATAATCTGTGTAGATAAGCCAAAGCAAGCATATTGTAGAATTCAGTAAATAGTAAATCACCGTAACAAAGTAGTTGCATACTCTTGCCAGCTGCCCCGCTTTTCCATCTAAGACCCACATCGCGGCATCAAAAAAAAGGACGAAAATATTGAGAATCATAAGCCAAACAAACAATACTTCATCATAAGTCATACTATATTTTCGACTGGTGCTCAAATTTCGAAGCATTAAAATAAGTAGAATAATACCAACTGCATTAATTTGTAAATATAAGTAAGTTTCCATAGCCTTAATTATATAATTATTATGGTCGAAACGCAACGGGCACTTTCTTTTCTGAATAAAAAAAACTTTTTTGAGAAAAATATGCAAAAAGGGCCTTTACAAATTTGTCTTTATGCGTTTTAATAATAGTAACAATTATTATTATCATTTAAGGAGGTAATTTATATGTCATTAATCGGAACACAAGTAAAACCATTCAAAGCTAATGCTTATCATAACGGGAAATTCATAGAAGTCAGTGAGGAAACCTTTCAGGGAAAATGGAGCATCGTTTGCTTCTATCCTGCTGATTTCACCTTTGTTTGCCCAACCGAGCTAGAAGATCTTCAAGATCATTATGAGGAATTAAAAGCATTGGGAGCAGAAGTTTATTCGGTATCCACGGATACTCACTATACCCATAAGGCTTGGCATGACACTTCAGAGGCCATCAAAAAGATTACTTATACCATGATTGGCGACCCGTCTCATGCCTTGTCAAAGAATTTCGATGTATTGATCGAAAACGATGGAATTGCAGACCGCGGTACCTTTCTCATTGATCCCGATGGTGTGATTCAATCCCTTGAAATCAATGCGGGGAACATTGGCCGTGATGCAAATGTACTCATCAGCAAGATAAAGGCGGCTCAATATGTACGAAACAATCCTTCTGAGGTTTGCCCTGCAAAGTGGAAGGAAGGAGAAAAAACTTTGAAGCCAAGTCTTGATCTGGTTGGTAAAATTTAAGGAGGATATGCTATGCTGGAATACGAAATTAAAAACCAGCTTGCTGAATATCTGCTCTACCTGGAAAATGACGTTATCATTACCCTAAGTGTTGGTGACGATAAGGCTTCCCTGGAAATGAAAGCGTTTGTACAAGAGGTTGCTTCTCTATCCGATAAAATAACGGTTAGAGAGGCTTCTCTTTTACGAACACCAAGCTTTTCCATTCACGCTCCAAAGGAAGAGATGCGCGTTATCTTTGCTGCAATCCCTTTCGGTCATGAATTTTCTTCCTTTGTATTAGCTCTTTTGCAAGTCAGCGGACGTGCTCCAAAGGAAGACGCTCATCTGGTCGAGCAGGCCAAGGCAATCACTGGAACTTATCACTTTGAAACCTATGTAAGCTTAAGCTGTCAAATATGCCCTGACGTTGTTCAGGCATTTAATCTATTAAGTATATTAAATCCAAATATCTCGCATACGACCATTGATGGTACCTTATTTCAAAAGGAAGTTGAGGAAAAAAACATCCGGAATGTCCCCTCTGTTTACTTAGATGGATCCTCTTTTTCCAATGGAAGCATCAGCTTTGCAGATTTAGTTACAAAATTATCAGGAGTGAATGATGCCTCCCACTATGACACGCTCCCAACCTTTGATATGCTTGTAATCGGGGGAGGTCCAGCCGGAACAAGTGCTGCAATTTACGCTGCCAGAAAAGGAATTCGAACCGGAATCCTTGTGGAACAATTTGGTGGTCAACTTCGTGACACGCTTGGAATCGAAAATTTTATTAGCGTAAAATACATTGAGGGTGCTGAACTCTCAAAGGATCTTGAGGCGCATGTACGCTCATACAACGTTGATGTTATAAAATCGAAACGGGCGACTGGAATACAAAAAAAAGATGATTTAATCACGGTGACTTTAGATAATGGTGCGACCATAAAAAGCAAAACCATCGTAATTGCCACCGGTGCGCGTTGGAGACACGTCAATGTCCCAGGAGAAGACACCTTTCAAACAAAGGGAGTGGCCTATTGTCCTCATTGCGATGGACCTCTTTATAAGGATAAGGAAGTCGCCGTTATTGGCGGAGGAAACTCTGGTATTGAAGCAGCAATTGACTTGGCTGGTATCGCAAAAAAAGTAACGGTTTTAGAATTTCTTCCCGAATTAAAGGCCGATGCAGTCTTACAAAAACGGCTGAATACACTTCCAAATGTAACAATCTTAACGAATGTACAAACAAAAGAAATTACCGGTGACACCAAAGTAGATGGTATCACCTATCAAAACCGCGAAACCAGTACGGTCAATCATCTCTCTTTAGATGGTGTTTTTGTACAAATCGGTCTCGCGCCGAATACAGCCTGGTTAGGAAATACCCTGGAATTAAATAAAGCAGGAGAAATCATTGTCGATTCAAAAAATGCTACCAGTATACCCGGGGTCTTTGCTGCTGGTGATTGCACCAATAGCCCCTACAAACAAATCATCATTTCCATGGGCTCTGGAGCGACTGCAGCATTAAGTGCCTTTGATTATCTGATTCGATATACGTAAAGAGGATGCATGCATCCTC
>JASKJZ010000070.1 GCA_030154385.1 Clostridiales bacterium | reverse complement strand
CAAGCTCCAAAATAAGCCCATTTTTTTCTGCAATTGGAATAAACTCTTCTGGCGATATATAACCAATACTGCTCGTATCCTTAAGACGTACTAAAGCCTCGGAAGATACAAAACCCGCATGGTCAATTGAAAAAATTGGCTGATAGAAGACTTCAAATCCGTCCGTTTCCATCGCTTCTCGCAGTAAACTTTCAATTATTTTCTTACGAGAGCGCATATCTAAAAAGGATTCATCCAATATAATAACTGGAATCTGGCTGCTTTCAGCCGCCACCTTTTGCTCGGAAGCTAGTTTTACCATATCAAACACTTCATCCACACTGTTTGCATATTTCGGACATTGCAAAATATTAATATGAAGCTTCGTAATTCCATTTTGCTTCAAATCAAGCCTTTGCCGGCATTCATCAATAGACATCTTGCTAGAATCAATAATTACCGAAAAAGCATTCCCCTTTGAGCGATATACATTTGCTGTCAGAGCAAGCTTCAGCTCCTGAACCGTCTGATACAAAATGCCACTTTCCCCTTCTAAAAGACCTTTTCCATAAACAAAAGATGCATCTTCAAATACCTTCGTAACAACATAAAAATCATTTGTGCCCCGGAAACTCTCCTCAAGCATCAGTTGAAAAGAATGCTTATTGAAGCAATTCAATTCCAGGTTCACATATTGGGCTGGATTCTCAAACGTAAGGTATAAAAAGAATATCATCAACGAAATAAAAAGAGCCGTAATTTGTAGTCTTGGAAGCATATACTGTACTACTGCCACTGCAAACCAAATGACACAGCCGATATATATGGCACTACGTCTGCTTCTCATAATCGATTTACGATAATATATGACCGTGCTAATGATAAACAGCATATAAATAGATGCAACCAGATAGATTATATTTTTCATCATACCATAGGAATAAGAAAAATAGGTCTCCTCTACAAAGTACAAGGGAGCACCAATTAGCGCAATCATAGATCCGATATAAAAAATCAGTACAAAGTAGGATTTTTTACGATATAATCTTGCTCCTCTGTCTCCGATTACTTCTATGTATAGATAGAAGATGAATAGTATGGTATTGAGTGCTCCTAAGTAAATTTGATGGGATAATCGCACGAGCCAGGGAACCACTTCATAGTGCTCAACAGTCAATACCGTGATGCAGTCAAACAATAAATTGATGCAGGAAAAAACAAGCATCACAGAAAAAACTCTGGTTGATAATAAGGATATTTTTTCTGCATTAAAAAATTGAAAAAAGATAATGGCCAAGAAGCAAATTACCGTTATGGGAAGCTGGATATTAGGTGTTATCATCTTATCGTTATCCTTTCTATAAGCATCCGTTGGTCGTTGCTATTATATCAGACTTTTGTCCTAAAAAAAAGTAGATTTTTTACATTTCCTTCCTTATGTATATTGACTTAATTTTAACAAAAGTTATAATGATACTGTAAGAAAACACCAAAACGCACCACGTTTCGGGCGTTTATCATGTTTTTTAATGAAGGAGGAAGGTAATATGTTTTTTTTCGAGGCACAGCCTTTGTCAAATTGGCTGATGTTATTGCTTGTGTTCGCACTTTTAATCATTTTAAATGAAATCGGACGCAGGTACAAGGTTGGAGGTATTTTCCTGTTTATTGTATTACCATTGATACTTACCATCTTTGTTTGGCCAAACACTACTAAGGGCACCAGCGTAAATGATTGGTTTCATTTTGCAAAGGTATATTCTGCTCTGACAGGATGCATTGGCTTTTGGCTACTTCGTCATGTAAAGGGGGCATCCAGTAAAAAATGGGTTCTTTGCTTCCCGCCACTAATTCTGGCAATTAATATTTGCGAAGCAGTTGTAAGAGATTTTCAAATTGGAGGTCTTCATTTATCCAAAGAGGTTTTTGAAGGCATGGTAACGGTAAGCGGCTCTTGGAATTACATGAATGGAATAGCCGGTATCTTAAATATTATAACCATCACAGGTTGGCTTGGTATCTGTGTCAGCAAGGAAAAAAGCAAGGATATGCTTTGGCCTGACATGTGCTGGTTCTGGGTCGTAGCATATGACCTTTGGAACTTTGCTTATACCTATAACTGTCTGCCAGATCATGCTTGGTACTGTGGTGTTGCTTTACTACTAGCTCCAACTGTAACTGCTTTTACCTTAAGCAAAGGCGCATGGTTACAGCACCGTGCACAGACACTTGCTTTTTGGTGCATGTTTGCCATGACATTCCCAGGCTTTATTGATGATTCACAATTTGCAGTGAAGTCTTCACATAATACTACAGCACTCTTTGTTGTAAGCTTTGCAGCACTCGCATCGAATATTGCAGTGTTTGTATACATGATTTACAAAATAGCAAAAACAAAAAGAAATCCATACAAGGGTGAGCTTTATACCGATTTAAAATGCTATCAGGAAGTAAAAGCATTATCAGAATAAATTGCTATTCGTCAAATAACGAAAGCTACATAAAAAAGAACGTGTATCCATGATATACGTTCCTTTTTTATGTAACGAAAACGGAAATTTTATGCGGAAAGCCTTACAATTTGATAATTTAGATATCCAGCATATGTGACCCAAAGAAGATAAGGCAGTTGCAGCAATGCCGCACATTTGCTAATTTTAAAAAAACTGATTATCATAATAAGAATGGAAATCCATAGTACACAAAGCAGATAAAAAGCTTTTTGATAATTTCCCTGATTGAAAAAGAAAATTGGCCATATTAGGGTAAGAAATAATTGCACTCTATAAATCCAAAGTGCATTTTCTTTCCCTGGATGATTCGATTTTGAAATCAGATACGCACCAACTCCCATGAACACATACAAAACCGTCCAAACCACAGGAAAAACCCAAGCTGGTGGACTTCCTGCAGGTTTGGCAATCTGGTCATAAACTTGTCTTGCATTGTTACTGATTATCCCAGCCAATCCTCCCACCATAAGGCTTATCGCTAAGTTCTCAAATAGCAGTTTCCAATTTGTTTTCATGTTTATACTCTCACGCTTCTTTCCAGTGAGGTCTTTCTATCATTATATCCAAAAACAGAAAAAATGGAACCATAAAAATCATCTGCATATTTTTTTCTAGTTGACACAAACTAAGAAAAAAGGAGGTTTCTTATGCATCTATCGACATCACTGGATATCAATAAAAGTATCGCAAAAACTATTTTCCCTATTGGCACAAGCTTTGATCTGATGGAACGCGACTTTTTTCTTTGTAAAATCCGAGCGTATTTTATCGGCATCAACGGACTATGTGAGGCCTCTTACTTGCAGTATCTTTTTTCAGACCTACAAGATCCTTTTTTTATGAAGCAAACAAATCCATCGGATATCAAGACCTATCTAGACAGCAAGATTGGATACATTCAAGCTTCCTTAAGCAATGACTGGGATGAGATTACAAAGCAGCTCCTTAGTGGACCAAGTGTTCTATTTCTGGATGGCTTTTCACAGGCAATTCTTTTGGATACAAGAAAATACCCTTCCCGCTCAATTGAAGAACCCGATAATGAGCGAGTAACAAGAGGCGCAAGAGATGGATTTGTGGAGACCCTTCTTACCAATACCGCTTTGATACGAAGACGAATCCGTCACCCCAAATTAACCTTTGAGATGAATAGCATCGGAAGTGATAGTAAAACCGACGTTGCCATCGGTTATATTGCAGAAAAAGAAGATACGGATTTGTTACAAGCGCTAAGAGAAAAGATCACATCGCTTGATGTTACCTCACTTACGATGGGCTGCAAAAGTCTTGAGGAACTTCTAGTCAAAAGACGCTGGTACAATCCTCTCCCCAGTTTTTTTTTAACGGAGCGCCCGGACGTTGCCTGCAGCTATCTGATGGAAGGGCACATTGTTTTAATTGTTGATAACAGTCCCACAATTGTTATTTTGCCCTGTACTATTTTTGAATTTACACAAAGTCCAGAAGACTATTATAAAAGTCCTGCCGTTGGAAATTATCTGCGATTTGTTCGCTTTGGATGCATTCTACTCAGTCTATTTTTACTTCCTATTTTTTTGTTACTGGGGGCATACTATCCCGAATTAACACAAAAATATAACCTTATCAGTCAATCGAGTTCTCCAGCCAAGCTTTTTTTCTATGTAATCGTGATTGAACTTGGACTTGACTTATTTAAATACTCTTCTTCTCTTGCTGCAAGTGGACTCTCTAGCTCCATGGGTATTATTGGTGGACTTGTGATTAGTGACACCGCAATTGAACTACACTGGGCTACTATCGAAGTAATTTTTTATGGAGCTTTGACACTTTTATTGACCCTCAGTCTTCAGAGCATTGAATTTGGAGAAGCCATCCGAATCTACCGCATTTTTCTTGTTGTTTGTACTGGTTTTTTCGGTCTTTGGGGTTTTATTGGCGGACTTGTACTAATTTTTTTCTCCATTATTACCACACCGACTTTTGCAAAAAAAAGTTATTTTTGGCCACTTGCCCCCTTTAACTGGGCTGCATTAAAGACTCTTCTCTTTCGCTATCCGACTGCAAAGGCACAGCCAAGCAAGGTTTGGAAAGAAAAATAAAGATTTCACGAATAAAAAGGATGTTATAGATTGACTCGCATCTAAAACATCCTTCCTATTTATAGATAATACTTCAATTCCTTCATGAATTCTTCTTCACAAGCAAGCAATCGTTTTGCAAGATCTAAGCTTTCCTTGGAGGCATCCTTATATTGATTGGCCGCCTTTGCAATCGATTGAATGCCCATATTACAGCCATCCATCATAAGCTTTGCTACTTCACTTGCCTCGTGATCCATGCGAAGTTTTACTGCTGTTGTAAAAAAGGACATCGACTTTGCCATAAGGGAGGGATCTTCCTCTTTCGCTCCCATCTTTTCTAAGAGCTTCTGGCATTCCTCTCCAATGGCAATATGTTCCTTGTTATGCTTTTCTAACAAAGAGACCAAACCTTCTTCCTTCACAAATTTTAGCGTCTGTTCGATGCTGTTGGTTGCCATTTTACTTCCACTGTTACATACTTTTAATAGGTCAATGGTTTGTTGTTCCATATCATACTTCCTTTCCATGCGTTTTCTTTTTAGTATGCACGAAATTTGAAATATGATACCAAGTCAAACAAGTTCCACTTACAATTAAATAAAGAGATTTACATTGGACTCCTCGGCATCTCCCAGATAGGAAGCAACACCCGCAAATTCCACGCCATCGATAATTTCTTCTCTCGTAATCCCCATGACATCCATGGACATGGTACAAGCCACAAGCTTCACTCCATTTTTCATAGCCTGCTTCATCAGTGCCTCCAGTGAATCCACGTTTTTGTCCTGCATTACTTTTTTCATCATGGCAGTACCCATTCCACCCATATTCATCTTTGAAAGGGTAAGCTTTTTGGTACCCTTTGGCATCATCGCACCAAACATCCGATCCATAAATGGCTTTTTCACGGATGGACCATCGCTTTTACGAAGTGCATTTAGACCCCAGAAGGTAAAGAACATCGTAACCGGGCGCCCCATCGATGCCGCTCCATTTGCAATGATAAAGGAAGCTAGCACCTTATCAAAGTCACCACTAAAGACAATCATTGTCTTCCCCTCTGGTGCTGGAAACTTTGAAGGTTCTTCCTGAATTGTACAGGCTTCTCTTCCTTTTTTGATAAAGACAATATGTTCCTTATCCTTCTTTTCAGTTTTTAATAAGGTATTGCCCGTTCGCTTGCACCAAGAATCAATGTCTCTGGTAAAGCCCATATCGGTAGCGGAAACTTGCAGAACTTCCTTTTCCTTCATCTCACCAATTGCCTCATGTACCTTCATGATAGGACCTGGGCATTGTAAGCCACAGCAATCGATTACCTTGATTACTTTATCTACCTCGGTCTGCTCCTGCATGCTCATATTTGTCTCCATCCCTTCTGCTTGTTCCTCTTCTTCGTCATTCCTTAAATCCAAATGATGCATGGACTTATAAAAGCTGGTTCCGCCCGATAAAATTTCAACGTGTTCAAACCCATTTTGCATCAGAATTCTTGCTGCATTATAGGAACGCACGCCAATGGCACAGTACACAATAATGCGTTTTGTTTTATCAAGCTCTTGCATACGCTTCCGAATTTCGCCAAACGGAATATGATAAGAGCCAGGAAGGGAAAATACCATACGTTCCATCTCTTCCGTTACGTCCAATATCGTATAGGAATCTTTTTTACCAGAATCCTTTATCAAAGCATCGACTTCTTCCCATTCTGCAAAACGAGCCATACCGCGCAAGATGTTTTCTGCCACAAAACCAAGCATATTGACAGGATCTTTCGCTGAAGAAAATGGTGGCGCATAGGATAGCTCGAGCTCTGCTAAATCTGCCACACTGCCTTTTAATCGCATCGTCGTTGCGATGGTATCAATGCGCTTATCAACTCCGTCCTGCCCTACAATCTGTGCTCCAAGGATTATTCCATCTTTATCAAATATCATTTTTAAGGTAAGAGAGGTAGCTCCTGGATAATAACCCGCATGGGATTTTTGATTAATCAAAGCGGTATGATAATCCTTATGCTTTACTTTTCCCAGTGCCTTTACTTGCTTTTCATTTAGACCCACGCTTGCTGCATGCAAATCAAACACCTTTGCAACTGCGGTTCCAAACGAACCGTTATAGGTCTTATGATCGCCCGCTAAATTATCCGCTAAAATACGAGCCTGCTTATTTGCAGGACCTGCTAGTGGAATCATCGTCTTATCCTTGGTATAAGGCTGAGTCACCTCGATAACATCACCAACTGCATAAATATCTTGTATGGATGTCTGTAAATGTGCATCCACAACAATACCACCACGGGCATTGGTTTCAATGCCTGCTGCCTTTGCAAGTTCACTGTTTGGCTTTACTCCAATCGATAAGATAACCATATCTACACTAAGCTGCTTGCCGCTCTTTAGATGAATTACCGTTTGATCTCCCACTTCTTCAAAGGAAGAAACGCCGTCTTCTAAAATCAGATCCACTCCATTCATCCGCATATTTTCATGGAGTAGATTTGCCATTTCATAATCAAAAGGAGCCATTACTTGATTTTGCATTTCGATAAGGCTAACCGAAACCTTTGCCTCATGAAGGTTTTCTGCCATCTCAAGTCCGATAAATCCGCCACCTATAACCGCTGCACGCTTTGGCTTCTTTTCGGTTACATAAGCTTTGATTCGATCCGTATCTGGTATTGTCCAAAGCGTGAATATTTGCTTTCCCTGAATCCCTGGTATTGGAGGCTTAATCGGTGAGGAGCCTGTCGCAATTACGAGATTATCATAGCTTTCTTCGTAAACTTCTCCATTGCTTAAATCCTTTACCGAAACCGACCTTTTATCTGGATGAATCGCAACAACCTCATGCTGTATCTTAACATCCACATTAAACCGTTTTTTCATCACCTCAGGTGTCTGTAATAGCAGAGCATCCCTGCTTTTTATCACATCTCCAATATAATAAGGAAGGCCGCAATTTGCATAGGAAATATAGGAACCACGTTCAAATACGATAATTTCCATTGATTCATCTCTGCGTCGAAGTCGTGCCGCTGTTGTTGCGCCTCCTGCTACACCTCCAATAATAACTGTTTTTTTCGCCATACAATCATTCTCCTTTTTGTTATAACTTTGACAATTGAAGTTAAATCATTCATACTTATCTGAATTATAGCAAAAAAAATACCATCTCTCTGTAACAAAGTCACATAACGAAATCTTAGGACACACTTCGTACCAACGCAGACATCATAAGATAAGCCACATAAGCACCGGGATCCTTTAATGCTCTTGAGGCTTCCCCTCTGGTGGCTGCCCTTCCGTGTACCGCAAGCATGGTAGCCGTCTGCTCATAGCCCTTCTTTGCTGCAAGCTCTGCTCTTTTTGCAGTTTCTACTAAGTCGTTACCTGTCAAAAGGGCAGACTTTATGGCTGTAATCGCAGGGTCAATGCCATCAAGAAACGTCTTTTCTCCTATCTTAGCTTTTCCTCTGGTCATGACGCCTTCTTCATACGCCATAAAAAAAGTAGCGATATCTTCTGCTTCCATTTGAGCTTTTCCCTTTAGTACTTTCCCTGCCTGCATAAGACCAGACGCCATCAAGGTTCCCATCGTAGAAGGTACAGCGGTAGACATCGCCTTTCCTGCTAAATAAAATAGCTTTCCAAGATCGGTTTCACTAGAGTTTTTTGCCGCTTCATATGCCGCGAAAAAACCATCGCTCATCGTAAGTCCAAGATCACCATCTCCCACTACAAGATCTAGATCAATTAGATACTCTTTATTTTCTTGCATGACATTTTTTAACTCTTCTAGTAATCGGATTACAAATGTACGGTCCATCTTTTGACTCCCTCCTTATATCTGAACAAAAAACGGTGTTTTTGCGGGCGCATCCAGATATCCCTTAAGCTCTTCATCAAGCTTTAATAGCGAAATGGAAAAACCTGCCATTTCAAGGGATGTCACGTACTCTCCCACATAGTAGCGGTATACATAGATATTTTTCTTTTTCAAATAATCGTCGATTTTTCTTGTCACGATATACTGTTCGTCTAAAGTGGTTGCTCCCAGACCATTTACTAATACCGCAACCTCATCAAAGCTCTCATACGGAAGATCCATAACGATTTTATCCAGCATTTCCTCGACAATCTCATCTGCCTTTAAAAGTTTACCTCTACGAATCCCTGTCTCACCGTGAATACCCATTCCAATTTCCATTTCATCGTCGCCAATTTCAAATCCAGGCTTTCCAACTCTTGGAACACAGCAAGGAGACAGCGCAACACCCATAGTACGCACGTTATCTGCGGCCTTTCTTGCCACTCTTGCTACATTGTCAAGGTCAAGCATGGCATCGGCTGCCGCACCCGCACATTTATAAACAAACACAATACCAGCCACACCCCGCCTTCTATTTGGTTGTCCTGGAATGCTTGGCGCACTCGCCACATCTTCTCCTGCCACCACACTTTCGACCGGAATATTTTCTTCAAAATCCGCCATCTCAGCTGCCATATCAAAGTTAAAAATATCCCCATTATAATTCCCGTAAATATAGAGAACGCCTGCTCCCGAATCGATTTCTTTGGTTACCGCAAGCATTTGCTCTGCACTTGGTGACTGAAAGACATCTCCTACCGAACAACCATCTAACATTCCTTTTCCTACATATCCAAGAAATAGTGGAAGATGTCCCGAACCGCCTCCTGTCGCGATTCCAACCTTTCCTTCCTTTTTATGTGTACTGACCAGACAATGAAGGTCATTTCCGGTATAGGTAATCATATCTTTGTGTGCGATATATAACCCCTCCAGCATTTCT
>JASKJZ010000069.1 GCA_030154385.1 Clostridiales bacterium | reverse complement strand
ATTATAACCCTTTAAGAAGAAAATACAAATACAATTTATCAAAGAATAAAACTTTCTGCTTTCAATCAAAAAGATTTAGATTTTTACACAAAATATGGTAAATTTTACAGTAAAATGATTTTCTTTTTCGAAAGTTTTTGTTATAATAGATATATCAAACCGACAAGAGGTGATTACGTGATTAAGAAAGAAATGATAGCTATGCTGCTTGCAGGGGGACAGGGGTCCAGGCTCGGTGTACTGACCTCTCAGATAGCAAAACCAGCAGTCTCATTTGGTGGGAAATATCGCATCATTGATTTTGCATTAAGTAATTGTATTAACTCTGGTGTTGATACCGTTGGTGTATTGACACAATATCAGCCGTTACGGCTGAACACGCACATTGGAATTGGTATTCCATGGGACTTAGACCGTAACGTAGGAGGAGTATCTATTTTACCGCCCTACGAAAAAAGTGCAAACAGTCAATGGTATACAGGAACGGCAAACGCAATCTATCAGAACCTTGAATATATGGAATATTATAATCCGGATTATGTTTTGATACTTGGCGGGGATCACATTTACAAAATGGACTATGAAGTCATGCTCAAGTTCCATAAGGCCAACAAAGCAGATGTCACAATCGCGACAATTCCAGTTCCGATGGAAGAGGCGAGCCGCTTTGGCGTTGTTATTACAGATGAGACGAAACGAATTGTTGAATTCGAAGAAAAACCAGAGCAACCAAGAAGTAATTTGGCATCCATGGGAATTTACATTTTCTCTTGGCCGGTTTTAAAAAAGGCATTGGTTCAATTAAAGGATCAAAAAGCCTGCGATTTTGGAAAGCATATCATTCCCTATTGTCATGAAAAGGGAGACCGTATTTTTGCCTATGAATACAATGGATATTGGAAGGATGTTGGAACGCTTGGTTCCTATTGGGAATCCAATATGGAACTTATTGATTTGATTCCAGAATTTAATTTGTACGAGGAGTTTTGGAAAATTTATACCAAGAGTGATAAGATTCAGCCACAGTATATCTCAAAAGATGCAATCATAGACAAAGCCATTATTGGGGAATCCACGGAGGTGTATGGCGAGGTTCACAATTCAGTAATAGGTTCTGGCGTAGTGATTGGAAAAGGAGCAAAAATTTACGATTCCATTATTATGAACGCAAGCTATATTGGAGAAGATACCAAAATCTACAAATCAATTGTTGCGGAAAATGCACAGGTGGGTAGAAATTGTGAAATTGGCGTTGGGGAGGAAGCGGTTAATTCCTGGAAGCCAGATGTTTATGCATTCGGTCTTGCAACGATTGGGGACAAGTCACTTGTTCCAGATGGTGTAACGATAGGGAAAAATACAGCCATTATGGGGGAAACAACCATTGAGGATTACAAAGAGGGGTGCTTGGTTAGTGGAGGCACAATAAATAAGGTGGGTGAAAAATATTGAGAGCAATCGGAATTATTCTAGCAGGTGGAAGTAATAACAGGATGCGGGAGCTGGTGAATAAACGAGCAACAGCAGCGATGCCGATTGCAGGAGGCTACCGTGCCATTGATTTTGTCTTAAGCAGTATGTCAAATTCGCATATTCAAAAAGTTGCGGTTTTTACACAATATAATGCAAAATCGTTAAATGAACATTTGAGTTCTTCCAAATGGTGGGATTTTGGAAGAAAGCAGGGAGGTTTGTTTGTATTCAATCCTACGATAACCTCAGATAATAATTCGTGGTATCGGGGAACTGCAGATGCACTTGCACAAAATCTTGATTTTTTGAAGAAAAGCCATGAACCTTATGTGGTGATTGCATCAGGAGACGGCATTTATAAGTTGGATTATAACGAGGTTCTTGCTTATCATATTGATAAAAGAGCAGATGTCACGATTGTGACCAAGGAGCTTGCAAAAGGAGAAGATGTAAGTCGGTTTGGCGTCATTCGAACGAATACAGAAGGAAGAATTTTAGAGTTTGAAGAAAAGCCACTTGTAAGCAGTTCAAACTTAATATCGACCGGAATCTATGTGATTCGAAGAAGACAGTTGATTGAACTAATTGAGGCTAGCATGCAAGAAGATCGTTATGACTTTGTCAGTGATATTTTAGTACGTTATCGAACCGTTAAAAAGATGTATTCATATGAAATGAAAGAGTACTGGAATAATGTGTCTACGGTAGATGCGTATTTCCAGACCAATATGGATTTTTTGAAACGGGAGGTAAGAGATTACTTTTTTGCAACCTATCCAGATGTATATTCAAAGGTTCTGGATTTGCCGCCAGCAAAATATAATACGGGTGCAAATGTTAAAAATAGTCTTATTTCGAGCGGTTGCATTATAAATGGCTCAGTGGAGGATTCTGTGCTGTTCAAAGAAGTGTATGTGGGAAATAATTGTACCATCAAGAACTCAATCATTTTGAATGATGTATATATAGGAGATAATACTTACATTGAGAATTGCATCGTGGAGAGCAGAAACACAATATGTGCAAATTCATCTTTTGTTGGAGATCCAAACGACATCAAGATAGTGGTAGAGAAAAATGAAAGATACATATTGTAGACTAAACAAGGGGGTTTATAAGCATGGAAATCACAGACGTACGCGTACGCAAGGTAACAAAAGAGGGGAAAATGAAAGCAGTCATTTCGATTACCCTAGACAACGAGTTTGTAGTGCATGATATTAAGGTAATTGAAGGAGACAAAGGTCTCTTCATTGCGATGCCAAGTCGAAAAGCGGGAGATGGTGAATATCGTGATATCGCACATCCCATCAATTCTGAAACAAGAGATCGCATTCAAGCGATTATCTTATCAAAGTATCAGGAAGCTTTACTAGAAATAGCGGAAGAAGAATAAGTGCTATCAATTATAAATTGAGAGAAAAAGAGGAGATGTTTGAAATTGACATCTCCTCTTTTTCTTTATTGCTTTATTTGCGCTCGTATGCGACCTTTTCTTTCTTTTCGCGGTACCAAGCTTTTACTGCAGAATAATCAATATAATATACCAATACATACATCACACAAGCTAAAATAATGGCACAAAGACCATCTACAACCGAGTGTTGTTTTAAAAATACGGTGGACATACAAATGCTGGCCGCAAGAAGAAAAGAGAATCCACGTACAAGCTTGTTATTTTTAAAACGGGCACTGTTAGCGATTGCAAGGTGTGCACCAATGGAATTAAACACATGAATGCTTGGGCACACATTGGTAGCGGTATCAAACGCATAAAGCTTTTTTATCATAGTAATCCATATATTTTGGCCAGTAAATACCATAGGGCGCAAATTTTGTCTGGTAGGATAGACAGTATAAATAATCAGACAAATGGTCATTCCAATAAAGAGAAATGCGCAAGTCTTATAATAATCTTCTCTTGAAGTAAAGAAAAAGAAGAGAACAACGAATGGAATGTATACAAACCATAAAAGATATGGAATCATAAAATATTCATTGAAGGGAATTAGGCTGTCAAGTGAGGACTGAATCAGCTTTGTTGGTACCCATCCACGGTTTTCAAGTGCAAAGAACCATATCAGATAAAAAAACAGATAGAACATGAGCCATCCGTGTTTATATTTGAAAAATAATGTTTTCATGGAATCCTTCCTTTCCTCTTGATTCGAATTGGATTATAGCATAGTATAGCAGCAGATACAAGTAAGTTTAAGGAATCTTAAGAAAAGAGTTATCTTTGGAGCCGTGTCATTGACAAGAAAATAAATCAATGCAATAATAAGAGAAAAATGTCCCAGTAAAAGGAGAATGAAACGATGAAAATAGCAATTGGAAATGATCATTCCGCGGTTGAAATGAAACAACAAATTGTGGAATATTTAATAGAGCAAGGGCATGAAGTAGTAAACTATGGAACGGATT
The DNA here is from genome assembly GCA_030154385.1 of Clostridiales bacterium. The sequence continues at coordinate 5,521 of JASKJZ010000069.1, read as the reverse complement.
CTTTTGAAAGCTGTGATTATCCGGCATACGGAGAAATCGTTGGAAATGCGGTGGCAAATCACGATGTGGATTGTGGGATACTAATTTGCGGTACAGGCGTTGGAATTTCGCTTGCTGCCAATAAGGTAAATGGAGTTCGTGCGGTTGTATGTAGTGAGCCATACTCTGCGATGCTCTCAAAGCAGCATAATAATACCAACATCTTGGCATTTGGAGCCAGAGTGGTTGGTATTGAACTTGCAAAAATGATAGTAAAAAGTTGGTTAGATGCTGAATTTATGGGGGAGCGTCACCAAAGAAGAGTTGATCTTATTATGGACATCGAAAAAAGAAATTCATAATAGACGAAAACTACGGAATTGGTAATATCCCTGCCACAAGATAGATGAGCCCGCAAATGCTCATAATGAGAATGGGATTTGCTTTAAATTTTCTTAAAATCAATAAAGCAATTGCAAAGAGCAGGACACCAAGCCAGTCAACGTTGGAAATCGAAATGGGGTTGTTTTCAAAAACTACCAGACTTAAAATGGATAAGCCTGCGGTTGCAATCAAAGATACAACGGCTGGACGCAAGCACCCTAGAATACTTTGCAAGGCAGAAATATTTTGATAGCGGTAATAAATATACGCAAGTGTTGATACGATTCCAATAGAGGGCAGGATGCAGGCAGTGGTAGCAAGAATTGCACCGAGTGGACCTGCAATCTGGAGTCCAACAAAGGTGGCGGAGTTGATTGCGATGGGACCTGGAGTCATCCCTGAAATCGTAATTAAGTCAGTAAACTCCTTAAGGGTAAGCCATTGGTGCACGCCAACTACCTGGTTTTGAATCAGGGGGATGGCTGCATAGCCTCCGCCGATACTAAACAGTCCAACTTGCAAAAAGCTTAGGAAAAGCTGAAAGTAGATCATTGTTTTTTCCTCCTTTTAATCGTGACAAGCTCTTTCATAACACCAATGAAGGCGGCAACTAAAATAATAATAATAACGTTTACTTGAAGCACGACTACAGCAAAAAAGGACAGGAGCATAATGAGTGTTTTTAACCAGGAGTGTTCCTTTATAACGTGGAATCCAAGCTCGAACACGACATCAAAAATGACAGCAGCAATGCCTGCTTGCATTCCTTTTAGTAATAGTGCGATGTATAGATTGTTGGAAAAAGCATGGTAGAAAAAGGAAATAATCGATAAAATCAACATCGGCGGTAGTACTGTTCCAAGTGTTGCGGTTATAATGCCAGGAATACCTAGGATTCGATAACCCACTAAAATAGATGCATTTACTGCAATCGCCCCTGGAGAGGATTGGGCAATCGCGGTAAGGTCAAGCATCTCTGTTTCATCGATCCAATGAAGCTTATCTACAAATTTGCGTTTCATAAAGGTAATAATGACAAACCCACCACCGAAAGTAAATGCGCTGATGTAGAGGGTGGATAGGAATAATGTGACAAGAATTTTTTGTTTTGACAGGTTTGTATTTGTTTCCATTGAAAGACCTCCTTGTGTATTTATAGTAACCTGTTTTTTTAGATATGTAAAATGCTATTATTATATGAAATACATAACAAAAATGATATGGATTTTAGGGAGGAACTATGACAATACGGCATATGAAAATATTTATTGAAGTCTATCAAACGGAAAATATCACGCAGGCAGCTAGTCATTTAAATATGACGCAGCCTGCCGTTAGTCGGGCAATTCAAGAGATTGAAAATTATTATGGAGTCTGTTTGTTTGAACGTATGAATCGCCGCCTGTTTGTAACAGAAAGTGGACGACAGTTTTATTCCAAGGCTTTACACATTATCGATACCTTTAAGATTATGGAGGCAGAGCTTTATAACTGGGAAAAGGAAGGATCGCTACGGATTGGTGCCAGTATTACAATTGGTAATGCGGTTCTTCCAGAGATTATATGTAAATTTCAGACGGTTTATCCAAATATCCGCCTACAAGTAACGATATCAAATGGAGAAAGCTTACAAAATAAGCTTTTGGATAACCAGTTGGATTTTGCTTTTCTAGAAGGTACGGTATCAAAAAGCGACTTGCAAGCACAAATCCTTTCTGCGGGACGGTTAGTTTTAGTTATGCCAAAAGGGCATGAATTAGAGAAAAAAAGGGATATTCAAATAAAGGATTTGGAGCCTTATGAGTTATTGCTCCGTGAAAAAGGAAGTGCGGGAAGAGATTTCTTGGAATCCGTATTCGAAGAAAGTGGCATTGTGTTAAGCCCATTATGGGAAAGTGCCAGCACACAAGCAATCATCAAAGCGGTTCACCTGGGAATTGGTATTTCAATTTTACCAGAGCGGCTCATAAGTAAATACATTCAAGAAGGATATGTCATTTCTAAAACAATAGAAGAACCATCCTTTTTCAGAAATTGGAATGTGGTGTATCATAAAAACAAGTATTTGACCTCTGCTGCAAAAAGCTTTCTTGGGCAAATGAAAGAGGCTCTTGCTGCAGAAGCCAAATAGCATCATTTACTATTTGCTGTTTGTCTTATGATCGCAATAGATACAGCGATAAATGCGACCATTGGTATCCGATAGCTTAAAGATATGAGGCAATTCTTGTTCGACCGAGGTGATGCAACGAGGGTTTTTGCATTTTGCCACATTCACGATTTTTTCTGGTAGTGTTAATTTTTTCTTTTCCACGGTTTCGTTATTTTCGATAATATTTACCGTGATATCAGGGTCGATATATCCTAGTACTTCGAGATTTATATCAATCGTGTCATTTATCTTTATGATATCTTTAAAGCCAAGCTTATTGCTTTTTACATTCTTTATAATAGCGACGCTGCAGTCAAGCAAATCCAAATTTAAGTATTTATAAATTTCCATCGCTTTTCCAGCTTTGATATGATCTAAAACAATTCCGCGTTCAATACTGTCTACCTTTAACATAAGCATCCTCCTTTTGAATCAAGTCCAAGCAATTTAATCATAAGCGCCATGCGCACAAATTTTCCATATTCGACCTGGTCAAAATAAACAGCTCTTGGATAGTTGTCAATTTCAACGGCAATTTCGTTAACGCGAGGAAGCGGATGCAGGATTTTTAAATCTTCTTTTGCATGCAGCAGCTTATCCTTTGTTAAAATATAGGTATCTTTTAAACGAATATAATCTGCTTCGTTAAAGAAGCGCTCTTTTTGTACGCGCGTCATATATAGGATATCCAATTGAGGGATGACTTCATCCATGGAGGTTACTTCGGTAAAGGGGATATTTTTTTTGATTAATTCGTCCTTGATGTAATCGGGAATCTGCAATTCCTCGGGAGAGATTAAGATAAACGTTATGTTTTCATAGAAAGATAATTGCTTAATTAGAGAATGTACGGTACGTCCAAATTTTAAGTCACCGCAAAATCCAATGCATAAATCGGTCAGACGATGTTTGGTCTCTCGAATGGTAAGAAGATCTGTAAGCGTCTGGGTCGGATGATTATGTCCGCCGTCTCCTGCGTTGATAACGGGAATGTTAACATGGAGAGAAGCTACCAGAGGAGCTCCTTCTTTTGGATGCCGCATGGCAATAATATCCGCATATTTTTCTACGGTTCTTGCTGTGTCAGCTACACTTTCTCCTTTGGCAGCAGAACTGGAATCGGCCGAAGAAAAACCAAGTACATTGCCTCCTAGCTCCATCATTGCTGCTTCAAAGCTAAGGCGGGTTCTTGTACTTGGTTCAAAAAATAAAGTGGCTAATTTTTTTCCTTTGCAAATTTCGGAATATTTTGATCGATCTTTGATGATATCTTCTGCTAATAGGAGTATCTCGTCTAATTCCTGGAGAGTTAAATCCGTTGGATCAATTAAATGCTTCATACGTCCATAATTCCTTTCTTTTTTGCTACAACTTTTTGGCAAATTTTTTTGATTATACCTATTTTTGAGTGAGTTTGTCAAGTGGTATAGGATAAAAAAATAAAAAAGTAGACATATGGGGTATTTTTTGGTGAAAAAATATGATATGTTGAAAGATAAAAATTCAAAATGAGAGGCGGATTGCGATGGAAAAAGAATGGATTCGGGAACTGCCAAAGGCAGAGCTTCATTGCCACTTGGACGGGTCTTTGTCGATTGAGACCATTAAAGTTTTGGCTGATTTATCGGAAATTGTTCTTCCGAAAACCAACGAAGAAATTAGACGAAGTATGCAGGCCGAGCTAAGCTGTAGTAGTTTGATGGAATATCTCGAAAAATTTCAGCTTCCGCTTGCCTGTCTTCAAAAAGAAGAGGCGCTTCAATATGCAGCCTATGCATTAATCAAGGATGCGGCTGCGGAAGGTGTTATCTATATGGAAGTGCGATTTGCCCCCCTTTCTTCAACAAAGGAGGGACTTTTGGTGGAGGATGCCATTGCAGCAGTGTTGCGTGGACTTATAGAGGGCGAACGGGAATTTGGAGTTAAGAGCGGTCTGATTCTGTGTGGCATGCGCCATGAAACGGTCGAAGTGAATTGTCAGATGCTAAAAAATGCGGCTCCATTTATTGGAAAGGGTGTTTGCGGAATTGACTTGGCAGGGGATGAGGTGCATTATCCGCCACTTTTACAGAAGGAATTTATTTTGGAAGGAATCCGACAAGGAATGGGGGTTACCATTCACGCAGGGGAATGTCAGAATGCAGAGAATGTGCGTGATGCTATTTTACTTGGTGCAACAAGGATTGGACACGGACTTGCGATTCGAAATGACAGGGAAATCGGTAGGATAGTGAAGAAACAAGAGGTAACATTGGAGCTTTGTCCGTCGAGCAATCTCCAGACAAAAGCTGTGGAAAACATGGAAGCATATCCACTCAGACGTTTTTTAGACGAGGGAATCCGCGTTACACTTAATACAGATAATCGTATGGTGACAGGAACTACGCTCTGCACCGAATACGAGAAGATGAAGGATTATTTTGCGCTGTCTAAGGAGGATTTGTTAATGATTACACGTCATGCTATGGAAGCAGCATTTTTACCAGTTGACGAAAAACAAAGTTTACTTCGCCAAATTGACCGTTTTTCTTCTGCAAAAATAGAGGAATAGATATGATAAAAATGAATAAAAATACTATATAATATGAATAAATATTAAAAATAACTTGCCATACGTGAAAAAGTAAGCTATACTAATTAAAAAATAAGGGAAAAAGGAGAAAAACCATGGCTGTTAATTTACGAGGAAAAAGTCTTTTAAAACTGTTAGATTTTAGCACAGAAGAAATACGCTACCTTTTAGACCTTTCGAAAAACTTTAAGGATTTAAAAAGAAGCGGCACTCCTCATAAGTACTTAGAAGGAAAAAATATTGTATTATTATTCGAGAAGACCTCCACCAGGACACGTTGCGCCTTTGAAGTAGCGGGTCTTGATCTTGGAATGGGTGTTACGTATCTGGATCCTGCAGGTTCTCAAATGGGAAAAAAAGAGAGTATTGAAGATACCGCAAGAGTGTTAGGTAGAATGTATGATGGAATTGAATATCGAGGCTATGACCAACAG
>JASKJZ010000068.1 GCA_030154385.1 Clostridiales bacterium | reverse complement strand
TTATCCCAGTAGTCAAGCCCTGCACGCTTGACTTCTTTTTCGGTAATCCGAAAGCCCATCGGCTCAATCAGGTGCAAGCGAGCACCTGCTGCCACACAGCTTCTTCCGATATTCCCAGTATTTGCCGGTATTTCCGGCTCATGTAACACGATATTAATCACAGTAAAATAACACCTTTCTTATACTTGCTTTATCGCAAGATTAATCTCGATGGTCTTACCTCCATCATATACTAATGGCACGCAGATATTCTTTACGTATGAGGACATAAACTGTACATCCCCTGTGCATATGGTAGGCGGCGTGATATCAATCCCAATCCCTTTTGTAGAAAAAATAGTAGCCGTATTTCCCATAATCATATTGCCAAGCTCACTTAACGCACTCGTCGCAAGCTCATCCATTTCCATAATCGTCATCATACACATCTTCGATGCTATCTCACAGGCAATTTCATTTGACATCACAATCATAACCTGCCCCTTCATCTCACCGGTTACTCCGATAATAATAATAAAGGCGTCATGTGTAAACTTGGTCTCTCTTATATATGGTTTCCCAATCGTAGTATCTGCTAAAGCCATCTGACTTAAAACCTGCGTCGCTGCCATTAAAAAAGGATTAATATGCTCTGCTTTTATCTCTGCCATATGGTCCCCTCCTTTTTCCTTATATAGGAATCATACCACATTTTTAGCGAAGCATCCACCGTTTTCTACTTTGACTTCTCCTCTAGGCGTCGTACAAAAGCTTCGATGCGATCCAGCGCAATTTTTAAGTTTTCAATGGAATAGGCGTAGGAAATACGTAAAAACCCTTCTCCCGAATCGCCAAACGCAGTACCCGGAACAACTGCAACCTTTTCTTCTGTTAAAAGTCTGGTTGCAAACTCCTCCGAAGACATCCCAAAACGTTCAATGCTTGGGAATACATAAAATGCACCAAAAGGTTCAAAACAAGGAAGTCCGATCCGTGCAAACGCATCCATCAAAAAACGCCTTCTTTGATCATAAGCATTGCACATATGCGCCACATCCCCGTCTCCGTTACGGAGCGCTTCAATCGCAGCATACTGACTGGTGGTCGGTGCACACATGATGGCAAACTGGTGAACCTTAATCATTTGCGAAATAATTTCCACTGGTCCTACGGCATAGCCTAATCTCCAGCCTGTCATGGCGTAAGCTTTGGAAAATCCGTTAATCACAATTGTCCGCTCTCTCATACCAGGAAGTGATGCAATTGAGGTATGCACTCTTCCATACGTTAGCTCTGCATAGATTTCATCCGAAATAACAAATATATCCTTTTCGATACAGACAGCCGCGATTTCCTCTAAATCCTCTTTTGTCATAATAGCTCCTGTCGGATTGTTGGGGAATGGGAGAATCAAAATTTTTGTTTTCTCGGTTAGGTATGAAAGCACTTCTTTCTTTGTCAGCTTAAAATTATTCTTTGCCTGCAGCGGAATCGAGACAGGCACTCCATATGCAAGCTGTACACAAGGTACATAGGACACATAACAAGGTTCCGGTATTAATACCTCATCACCAGGGTCTAGCATGACGCGTACCGCTGCATCAATTGCCTCGCTTCCCCCTACCGTTACCAATACTTCGTGATTATAATCATATTCCAGTTCGAACCGTCGTTTTAAATAACGGCATATCTCAACCTTCAGCTCTTTCAGTCCTGCATTAGAGGTGTAAAAGGTTCTCCCTTTTTCCAGTGAATAAATACCTTCCTCTCGGATATGCCAAGGGGTATCAAAATCAGGTTCTCCTACTCCAAGAGAAATTGCATCCTTCATTTCACTGACGATATCAAAAAACTTGCGGATTCCCGAAGGCTTGATTTCTTCAATTGTTTTTGATAATGGATTTCTCACGGTGTAATCAACATCCTTTCATCTTCCTTAACGCCATCAATAAGTGCCAGTCCATGCTCCTTGTATTTCTTTAGGACAAAATAGGTCGCGGTACTCGTGACCGATTCAAGGGGCGCCAGCTTATTCCATACAAAATTCGAGATTTCCTGCATGTTCTTTCCAACGATCATAACCGTTAAATCAAAGCCGCCTGACATCAAATATACCGTTTCAACCTCATCAAATTTGTAGATTCGTTCTGCAATCTTTTCAAAGCCCTGTCCTCTTTGAGGCGTTACCTTTACCTCGATTAGCGCCGTAACCTTTTCACAATCCATATTATCCCAGTTGATAAGCGTAGGGTACCCGCAGATAATCCCTTCCTCTTCCATTTTTTTTATCTCATCCTGAATCTTTGATTCCTCGATTCCTAACATAATGGCAAGATCCTGATTGGATACCTTGCTATTCTTTGCTATCGCATTTAATATTTTCTCTCGCATCATGACACTCCTTTTCCCGCTTGAAACGCCTTATAAAGCTCATCCTCTCTTGGCGGCTCTAAATGGCGAAGCTCCTCATCGTTTCTGATTATCTTGTCCTGACTTTGTGTGATTCGTCCAATCACAGCCGCTTTAATACCTGCTCTTTCAAGGGTTTGTACCATTTCATTTCCATGGTCACAAACCATAAGCAGACACCCTCTTGCAGTCAGTAGATATGGATTCAATTCAAAAAACTCACAAATTTCAATCGTCTCCTGGCGAATCGGGATCTTTTTTAAGTCAACCTCAAATCCTACCTGATATGCTTGTGCCAGCTCCCATAGAGCACCAAAAACTCCACTGCCTGCCACGTCATGCATAGCAGATACATGATGTTCATAGCCGATTTTTGCCGCCTCCCATACACTCGTATCTTCTGGGGTATCCAATATTTCTTCTAAAAAATCAGACGGATATTTTTTTCGTAAGTCTTCGAATCGATCGGTTACTAGAATTGCTGCTCCCTCAGCCCCAGCCCACCGTGTCATGACCAGTTCTTGCGAAGGCAAAATGCCTGCATCGTCATTGTTTGTTTGTCGCATACCAACCCCGGTCAATGACAAAATGGGCTGGCTAATGGCGACTGCGGCCTCTGTATGACCACCGATTAGTTCCAGATCAAGTTCCTTACAGGCTTGTTCCAGATTTTTCATGTAAACGCGCAAATTTTCTTCTTTTTCGCAGGCCGGAAGCAAAAGTGTAACCAATACACCAATCGGAGCGGCACCTTTTACGACAAGGTTGTTGGTAACACGAAAGAGAGCTCTCTTTGCATCCTTACTGAGTGCCCCTATCGAAGGATTGGTTGTAATAACCAACTCCTGTCCCTCTTCTACCTTCAAAATGGAGGCATCCAAACTAACACCCTTGGTATGTAAGACCTCTATACGCTTATGATGTCCGATCTGCTTTCTTACCGAACGTGTAAGTATCCTATCTGGTATTTTACCAATCGAAATCTCCATCGTCTCTCCTCCTGGTTTCCAATCCATATCGATATAGCGAAAATGGAGTGGTAATCACTCCATTTCCATTTGTTCCTTTTATCATTAATTCGTTAACGCACCATCCGTTGCCTGCGTATCCGTTGTATCCTCATCGGTTGTATCGGACTTATTTTGTTCTGTATTTTGTTCGGTATCATCCGTTGCATCCGTTGACGCATCCGTTTCAGATGGACTTGGTGATGGAGAAGCCTTGGTATCATTATCCTTCTTCTGATCCTCTTTTCCCTTTCCATCGGTTCCATCTTCTGCGACCTGATCCGCGTCTTCTTCGCCCTCTTCGTCTTCTTCCTTCATCGTACCGACGGTAACATAGGCAGGTTCTGCGGCATAAGAGCTATAATTAATTCGTTCACGGCTTACTTCTTGCCCGTCTTCATATACAACCTTCCAAAGCTCTGCCTTGTATCCAACATGCGCTGCCTGGTTCACTTCACGAAAGGATTCTGGTTTTGTATCATCCTCTGTAATCTTATCCTCTCCCGGTTGAATTACTTTTAATACTTTTGATTCATATTTAACCGTACGATTTTTCGTATCTCTGGTCTCATGACCAAATATCGTAAACGTAATGGTACGCCCCACCGTCGTCGCTTCAATATAAATTGGCGAATCCGAGTTGTTTTTAATCTTTAGATCCTTATAGTCCCCTGCTATTGCTGCATCCATCGAAGGCTTTACATACCCTACTATCATCGAATGGTTACTTCTCTGCGTAATTTCCAGTTCTGCATTTAGGGCGGCATTATACAGTGTTGTTGCCACTTGGCATACACCACCACCCACACTATCGATAACCTGTCCATTCGAATAAGCACCTGCAATCGAATAGCCATTATCAATTGTAAACGGCTGCAAGGTCTTTCCTGTTGAAAATTCATCTCCTGGATAAAGAAGTGTACCATTGATTAGTCTGGCACCATTTGCCAAGTTATTGGCCCTTGACTGTGAAGAAGTCGCATAGGTTGTGGAAAAACTTCCAATCACGTCTTTACAAAGCGCCATATCTTCACTGGTATACTTTGGTTGATCATCTACTACAACCGCTTGCACATTCACGGTTTCAAGCTCTAATCCTACAAGAATTCCTTCTTTGATTGCCTCGGCTGTTTTATCTACGTCAACCTTTCTTCCAACCTTATGGTCTTTGATGACAAAGGTACCATTTTGTCTGGTAAGACTGGCATTTTCTGCTGGAATATCATAAGGGGAACAAGTCGTTTCCACATATTTTTTTATCTTGGAATCCGCTACCGTTTGGGTCATCGAAATGACCATTGGTTCTTTTTCTAAATCCTTAATTTCCTTATATCGCTTAATAAAATTTCCCTTTTTAGCAACCGCTAATGCCGTCTCCACTGCCTCTTCCTGATTGAATGACAGCTTAAAATCGGACACCTTTGCCTGCACTTGATTTTGATCAATTGTAATCAAAACTGTTTTTTGATTCATCGAATCCATATATTGAGAAACAGCTTGTGTCGCCTCTTCTCTGGTCATGCCACCTACATCCACGGTATTGATCCATACTCCCTTGCAAATGGTATCCTTGTCGGCTCCTGCAAAAGCAGTAATTCCTAAAATCGAACAAGCAAGGATGACACATGCTGCAATGATAACGGTGGCAATCGTTTTTCTACTTTTCATTTTTCCATTTCCCTTCAATTCAAATCCTACCTTTAACGCTATTGTTCATTGTATCACAACAGACGAATATATCAAGCATAATTTCTTTTGACATTTTGAATTTCTTTGGGTATATTTTAGATATGTTTACATAAAAGAAAGAGCCATTGGAATAACCATCGCAAGGATCAATATTACGATAATGACCGTTGAAATAATTCGTTGCGTTTTCCGATTATTGAAATTCATATCTATCACCTCTTTTGATTCTTGTATTTGTATTACTATTTTATGAAAGGACATATTGCTATGCCGATTTTTCTCATTATCACCATCCTATTTACACTCTGGCTGCATTATGAGCTAAAGAAAAACAACCGGGAAGAAAACAAAGTCTCCGATGATTTTTGGAAGCGGGAGCACGATGCGAACTTCGTTCGTCCAAAGGATTTATCTACGCTTTCTTATATTACCATCGACATCGAGAGTCTGCCCTTTCATGTGTCAGAAAACGACTCCATAAAGGAAGTGGAAGCTTCCATTCTCGCGCTTTGCGATAAAAAGCTTCTAAATCTATCTGGTCTTAGTAACACCGATATTAAATATCAATATGGAGCAAAAAACTTTGAGATGCTCTCTGTCTTCGATCAGAACTTTTTGCTCTTACTTCGTCATCTAAACAAATGGGGAAAGCTTCTATATGAAGAAAATCATCGGGAAGATGCAAAAAAGGTTCTTTTGTATGCCATCTTCCTTGGTAGTGATATCAAAACTACTTTCTCTTTACTGGCGCGCATCTACCACGAAGAGGGTAACATCGATCAAATAAGAGAATTGCTTAAAAAAGCCGAGTCACTAACAACCCTGTTAAAGCCTGCTCTTTTAGAAGAACTTTCTTCCTATCTTTCCTGATTTTAATGCACTGACTACATTACTATACTTTACCAATAGAGGCCTCATTATGCAAGTATTTTTCGCTTCGTTTTTTGAATTCTAAAGGTTTGCTTCCTTACAAAGATGATTCAAAAAGCACTCCCTGCACTTTGGATTTCTAGCCGTACAAAGACCTCTTCCATGCGTAATGATTTGTATATTATAAAGAATCCAATGTTCCTTTGGCAATATCTTCATTAAATCATATTCTATTTTTTCCGGATCCTCTTCCTTGGTAAAACCAAGCTTTCTTGAAATCCGTTTGACGTGTGTGTCTACCACAATACTTGGCTCATGATAGATATTTCCACGTATCACGTTTGCCGTTTTTCTTCCGACACCCGCAAGTGTTAAAAGCTCGGATAGCTCACTTGGCACCTCGCCGTGATAGACCTCCACCAAGCGCTTCGCACAGGCTATGATATTCTTTGCCTTATTCTGATAAAATCCAGTGGAATGCACATCCTTTTCTAATTCCTTTAAATCCGCATTTGCAAACGCCAGAAGCGATGGATACTTCACAAACAAATCCTTTGTGACAAGATTGACTCTGGCATCGGTACACTGGGCACTTAAGATTACTGCAATTAAGAGCTGCCAGGGCGTTTCATGATTTAAATATATTTTATATTCCGTCGTATAATGCTCATCCAGCAAAGCTAAAATTGCATCGATTCGCTCTCTTTCCTTTTTCGATACACGAATTGCCATTTTTACACCTCCAAAACATGGGCATCCTGTGTAAACGGATTTCGGTTTTTATAATCAAATAAAATTCTTGTCCTTCCCGCTACATATCTTCCAGATGCAACTGTACTTATCATATCAAAAGAGAAGATTTCAAGATGCGTCATACGTCGTATTTGTTTATTTTGATAAGCATCATAATCGGGAAGATACTGCCTGAGAAGCTCCTCCTCCTGATAAAAGCGAGCCCTCTCATCCTTTGTTTCGCTCTCGTCCTTTGCAAAAGCAGGACGACTCTTTAGATTTTCCCGAAGATACAGGTCATATAATAAAATCTCATCAAAAAAATCGCCGTCATCTTGTACGATTTCGCTTCGAAACTCTCGCAAAATCTGATAGCGAGCCAACCGATTGTGACTGATTTCCAAATATCCTTTTTCCTCATAGAAGTCCCCAAGCGCTTTAAAAAATGCATAAGGCCGTTTAAAAAAATGAAGTAAATAGCTTATCGCGCTCACAAACTGCCCGCTATTATAATAGACCTCTACCATCTCTTCTACCTTTTTTAATTCCAGTACATCCTCGTAAGAAAGCCATCTGGTAGACAGCACCTCAAATGGTGAAGCATTGGTAAAAAGAATGTTGTAGTCCTCCCTCTTCTCATACAGATAGGAGCCCTTTAATACCTTTAAAAATCCAAGCTGGAGCTGTTCGGGCTTCATCTGATAGACTGCATCAAAGGAGTCTTGAAAGGAATGGATATCCTCAAAGGGAAGACCTGCAATCAAGTCCAGATGCTGGTGGATATTTTTTGCATCTGAGACCGCCTTGACAGAAGCCTTTAACTTATTTAAATCCATCTTCCTTCGAATGGCCTCAATTGTCTTTTCATTGATGGTCTGCACCCCAATTTCAAACTGAATGAGTCCTGGACGAAATTTTTTAATTAAGGCAATCTCTTCTTCCTTCAACAAGTCTGCCGAAATCTCAAAATGAAAGCTTGTTGTTCCTTGATCACTCTCATAAATAAATTGCCAAATTGCCATCGCGTGCGAGTGACTTGCATTGAAGGTACGGTCAATAAACTTGACCAGCGGAATTTTGGAATTAATAAACTGCGATAGCTCCTCTTTTACCAGTGCAAGATCCCGAAACCGAAGTCCTCGCTCAATCGAAGAAAGACAGTAGCTGCACGAAAAGGGACAACCTCTGCTGCTTTCATAATAAATAATCTTATTTTCAAATCGTCCCAAATCCGGATACGGAAAGGGAATCGTACTAAGATCAAGCGGCTGTCTGACCTTTGTTCTTCCCTCTCTTAGGCAAAGCCCCGCAATATCAGAAAGCTCCATTGTCTTCTTTTGGTAATGACAGCATAGCTCGTAAAAAGTAGCCTCACCTTCTCCAATCATAACACCTGTAAGCCACGGCTTACGCTGTAGCTGCTCCTCTGGATTATACGAAACCTCTGGACCTCCTGCCCAAATGATGACTTCTGGAAGCACCTTTTTTAACTCCTCCGCCACTCCGTCTACCATATGAACATTCCAGATATAAGTGGAGAAAGCAACGACATCTGGTTTCTTCTTATAAATTCCTTTTAAGATATCTTCCCTTCGATGATTGATGGTATACTCGCAAAGCTCCACCTCTTCTCCATGTTGACTAGCATAGGTCTTAAGGCTATAAACCGCGAGATTAGAATGGATGTACTTTGCATTAATGGCAACTAATAATATCTTCATATGACTCCCTCTGGCAAAATGACCAGGTTACCGCACTTTATTTTTAGGGTACACAAAAAGCGGGTGATGGGAATCGAACCCACGTATCTAGCTTGGAAGGCTAGTGTTCTACCATTGAACTACACCCGCATGGAAAATAATTATAAAATTCAGTGCCCAGAACCGGAATCGAACCAGTGACACGAGGATTTTCAGTCCTCTGCTCTACCGACTGAGCTATCTGGGCTTATCGGTTCCGTGTTTTTCACACATTTGCAATTTTATCTTATTTTTTTCCCATTGTCAACCCTTTTTATGATTTTTTGCAAGGAGTGAATACCCACTTTGCAAATAAATCATAGCGCTTCCGCTTCCAAAGACAAATACAAAAACCATTCCAATTGGAAATAAAACCGTGCTAATATGAATCCCATTTCCCGTTATTAAGGAAACAGTAAGATGCGTCAAAAGAAAGAGAATTCCGATTTTACGTATATATTTGAGCAATTCCCAACCTTGCATCCATAGAAGTTCCTCTCTTTTTATAGGCAGGTAACGAAGCTTTTCACTTAACGGCACTTGCTTTCCATGCTCCATAACGCTGGTATATGGCTTCAAATAATAGCTGGTCGTCCAAGCTAAAAATGCCCCCATCATGATGACCATCGTCCCCGAAAGTACGTCCCTTGGCATCATATAAAACAAGAATAAAATTCCTTCAAAAATATAGCGTATCATTTTTTCTAAAACCAGCGTATCATACGTAAGCTCTCGTATTTTTTGATAAAACTGACCTAACTCCTCTCTCATTCTACCCATGCCTCCTGATAAGAAATCAATCGCCCTGCCTCCATAATTCCAACAAAGTCCACCTGTCTTACAATCTCCTCTTCAATATGCGTGATTAAAATTGCACTGGCACCCGCCTCTAGGATTTCAGCCTTCACTAACTTGAAAAAATCACTTCGAAATACCACATCCATCCCTCCTGTGATTTCATCCATCAGATACAGCCTGGCCTGGTGTGCCATTCCAAATGCAAGTTGAAAGCGAAAAAACTCACCCTTTGACATCACTTCCAGCTTTTTTCCTGTTGGCAGGGACAACTGGTTCATTTTTTCTATAAATGTATCGAGACTCCAATTTTTATAAAAGGGACCT
>JASKJZ010000067.1 GCA_030154385.1 Clostridiales bacterium | reverse complement strand
AAAGGAAGGCTTCGTTGATTCAAAGCTTTTTGCGGGAATGTTTGGAGTCGTGGGGTTAGCGGAAGCGGTTAATACCCTTCTTAAGGAGACGGAAGAAGCCAAACGGTTTGGAAAAGGTGAGGCGGCAAACGAACTGGGACTTACCATAATCCGTCGATTAAATGATATCGTGAAAGCGTATCATTCTCCTTATGTAAGCTGCTTTGATGGCAATCATTATTTACATGCACAGGTAGGACTTGATACAGACTCGGGATTTTCACCAGGATGTCGTATTCCAGTAGGTGAGGAACCAGAGCTTATGGAGCATATTCTGCAGTCTGCGCCATATCACAAGTATTTTTACAATGGCATCGGTGATATTTTTGTATTTGAAGAGACCTATCAAAAGCATCCAGAGGCGTTGGTAAAAATCATAAAGGGTGCCTTTGACAGTGGCATTCGTTATATTTCTGCCTATGGAACAGGTGGCGATGTCGTGCGGGTAACGGGTTATCTGGCAAAACGTTCAGAGGTGGAACGTCTAGAGCGTGGCGAGGCCGTGCTTAACAATGCGGCTATTTTCGCAAAGGGTGCAAAAAACAATGGGCATGCGTTTGAACGCAGGGAGCGTGGTTTTTAAGGATGGCAATTAATAAAATTATTCCGTTTTCTTGTATTGATGGACCTGGTAATCGAATGGTGATTTTTTTTCAGGGCTGTAATTTTCGCTGTGGATACTGTCACAATCCAGAAACCATTCATTCTTGTATTCATTGTGGGGATTGTGTATCGGTCTGTCCTGCACAGGCATTAAGCCTTAAGGAGGGCAAGGTAGTATGGAATCGACAAGCCTGTATTGGATGCGATGCTTGTATTCATAACTGTACGCATTTATCATCTCCAAAAACGACTGATGATTCTCCAAGAGAGTTGGCCGATTATATCATTCGTTCCGAGGCCTTTTTGGATGGAATTACGGTAAGCGGCGGGGAATGCACGTTGCAGATTCCTTATCTTTTTGAGCTATTTTCCATCCTAAAGGCAGAAACAAAGCTTACATGTTTTGTGGATACCAATGGTGGGATTGATTTATCAAAGCATGAGGCATTTGTCGAGCTTGCAGATGCGTTTATGCTCGATATAAAGGCAGCAGATGAAGCGGAGCATAAGTGGCTGACGGGGTCTTCCAATGAAATGGTTTGGAAAAATCTGCACTTTTTGATGGAAAAGGGAAAGCTTTATGAAGTACGAACAGTACTTGCACCAGGGCTATCCGCAAAGGAGACCATTATCCGTGTTTCAGAAGCGATAAGTAATCGTTGCATCTATAAATTACTGCGATATCGCCCATTTGGCGTACGGCAAGAGGGAACCGAGGTCTTTGGTACACAGGTGACGAAGATTGAAGATATGGAACCACTTGTTTTATTGGCGAAAGAGCATGGAGCTAGTAATGCAATTGGAATATAAAAAGTGATAGATTCATAAAGTGAGCTAAATGAGAACAACGATATTTTGCAAATCATAATTTGCGAGGTCTCGTTGTTCTTTGACGATTTGGTACCTTTTTCGACCTCTTACATATCATAAATAGAAACCATAAATTTTTCCTTTTTACGACAAAGAAAGGAGATTGAAATTCTATGCAGGATGTATGGGTTGTACTTGGCCTTATTATGGGGTTGATTCTTTTGTATTTATTATTTCGTACCATATGGATGGAAAGCAGGATAAGACGTTTTGTACCAGGCAATCACAGCAAAGAACAACTAGATGAATTCAATAATATGCTGGAGGCAGCAGGCTTTGCTTATAATGAGAAGCAGAATATGTTTTATTCAAGACAGGATGCTTGGCAAAGAGAGTTTGGATATCGAACCTTATATGATGAAATGGCTCCTACCTTTTATATGGTGTTTGATTGCGAACCGATTCGATTTGAATACGATGGCAAAGAATGGATGATTGAGCTGTGGAAGGGTCAATACGGTGTTAATACAGGGGCAGAGGTCGGCGTATATGTAAAGGAAGATGACAATCATTACCGTGCGGCGAATAAAGATGAAGAACTCTATATCCGCTATCATTTATGGAGGGGAAGAAAAATCATTGATTTTCGAGAGCAAAGAGGGTGGTGGATTACCTGTTTTTTGCTAGGGAATTATTCAAAACCAGAGGCTCTGGCACTTTCTTTAGAATTGGTGTTTCCGACGAAAGCCATGGCAAATGCTTTTTTACAAAGTGCCGCAAAGCTTGGGTACAATCGAAGAAACATCAGCAACTGGGAAAACGCGGTACAGCTCTATTTCAAAAAACCATATAGCAAGCAGCCAAAATCAAAGAAGGGAATCATGGCACGCTTTGTCATGATGATGAATCGAATCAATTGTAAACTATTTTGCAGTCTGACAAAAAAACAGCCGGAAACAATTGATAAAATCACTTATTTTAAGCTTCGGGCACCGCTTTTATATCGTTTTATGGAAAAGGCACTCTATGCCTGGAGGCAGCTTTATGTTGGAAAATAGTCAAAATAAAAGAATGGAACAAGTCTATCAGGATGCGACTCGAATTATTCTGGGACGGGATACAAAAATCGTGGTCATGAGTGATTGCCATAGGGGATGCGGCGGATGGAATGATAATTTTGCACAAAATGAAAAGATTTATTTTACGGCACTTCGCGATTATTATAACAAGGGATATACGTATATTGAACTAGGAGATGGCGATGAATTATGGGAAAATAAGGATTACCGGAGAATTATACAGTTGTATAGTCATATCTTCTGGCTGCTCTCTTTGTTTTATAAGGATAATCGTTTCTATATGGTCTATGGAAATCATGATATACAAAAGAAAAAGGAGGCCTTTACTAGAAAATATTTGACCAAATACTATTATGAAGCGCAAAACTGTATGGAGTTTTTGTTCCCTGGCATAGAAGCGCAAGAAGCATTCGTATTAACGGTGTCCGAAAAGGATGAGGGAAGCAGTATATTTTTACTGCATGGGCATCAAGGAGAACTTTTAAATGACCGTTTATGGAGGCTTGGAAGATGGTTAGTTTTGCATGTTTGGAGACCACTTGAAAAGATTGGTATTAATTATCCAATGGGTTCAACGGGAAGCATAACATACCAGGAGCTTCGACCCAATAAAATTGAGCGCTGGGCAAATAGCGAGAAGCAGCTTACGGTTGCTGGGCATACCCATCATGCGATGTGTAAGCCAGATGCTGCCTCGTTTTATTTTAATAGTGGAAGCTGCATACATCCAAGATGCATTGTGGCACTTGAAATTGATGCTAGGAAAATTCGGCTTGTAAAATGGGGAGTAGCAGTGGATTCGTGCAATTACATGCATATCCAGAAGGAGGTATTATCCGAGCATGCATTATCCTAGAAGGTTAGAATGAAAATACAGGGTTACTTTTTCCAGGGAAGCGAGGTATAATAGGGTGAACGATAAAACACAAGGAAGGATGAATAAGATGTCAATTTTAGTGACAGGCGGAGCTGGTTATATTGGAAGTCACACCTTGGTTGCCCTATTAAATGAGGGTTATGAGGTTGTGGTTGTGGATAACCTTAGTAATGCAAGTATGGAGTCGATTAAGCGGGTGGAGGCAATCACAGGTAAGACCGTTACCTTTTATGAAGCGGATATTTGCAATAAAGAGGAACTTGACTTTGTTTTTGGTCAAGAGGTTATTGATTCCGTAATCCATTTTGCAGGATTTAAGGCAGTAGGAGAGTCTGTAAAGAAGCCACTTTCTTACTATCAAAATAACATAGGTGGAACCTTGACGCTTTGTGAAGTGATGAAGGAACATCAAGTCAAGAATATTGTCTTTAGTTCATCTGCCACAGTTTATGGAAATCCCCAATTTGTACCAATTACAGAAGACTGTCCAAAAGGAGAGATTACCAACCCCTATGGTCAAACAAAATCCATGCTGGAACAGATTCTAACGGATCTGCATACCGCAGATTCCTCGTGGAATGTGATATTACTTCGTTACTTCAATCCGATTGGTGCGCATAAAAGTGGGCTCATTGGCGAAGACCCAAAAGGAATTCCAAATAATTTAGTGCCTTATATTGCACAGGTTGCAGTTGGAAAATTATCCTGTCTTGGCGTCTTTGGAAATGATTATGATACCGTAGATGGTACGGGAGTAAGAGATTATATACATGTAGTCGATCTTGCGGCGGGTCATGTTCGGGCAATTGAAAAGCTAAAAGATGCCCCAGCGGTTCGTATTTATAATCTGGGAACAGGAAAAGGCTATAGTGTCCTTGAAGTCGTACATGCTTATGAAAAAGCATGCGGAAAAAAGATTGCTTATCAAATTCTTGAGAGAAGACCTGGAGATATCGCGACCTGCTACTGCGATCCAAGTAAGGCATATAGGGAACTTTCTTGGAGGGCTGCATATGGAATTGAAGAAATGTGTGAGGATTCCTATCGTTGGCAGTCCCAAAATCCAAATGGGTATCAAGAATAGATGAAAACAAAAAATGATTTATTGGAACAGATAAAGAGGATAGATTCTGTGTCCAAAGAAACAGCAGATAGGACCAAAGAGTACCTTGATTCGTTGGCAAAGCCGCCAGGAAGCCTTGGTGAATTAGAACATATGGCAGTACGGATTTCCTCCATCACAGGCTCTATAAAAAACAACCTAAATCGACGTATCGTATTGGTTTTTAGTGCGGACAATGGAGTGGTGGAAGAAGGGATTGCTTCTGGACCAAAAGAGATTACTGCCTTGCAGACCATCAATATGCTGGAAGGACGCACTGGAGTATCTGTACTTGCGAAGCATTTTGGAAGCGATTTGTGCGTTACAGACGTTGGAGTCGATGCAGACCTTTGTCACAAAGATTTAGTAGACCGTAAAATTCGAAGAGGTACTAGTAATATAGCAAAGATGGCTGCGATGTCCTTGGAAGAGGCAATCGAAGCCGTTTTTATCGGTATGGATACCGTAAAAAATGCTGCAAGCAAAGGTTATCAGCTAATCGGGATTGGCGAAATGGGCATCGGAAATACCACTACTAGCAGTGCACTTTTAGCAGCACTCTTGGGACTTCCAATGGAAGCAATCGAGGAGGTGGTCGGAAAGGGTGCAGGCCTTACCAAAGAGGGCTATGAAAAAAAGCTTTGGGTGGTGAAGCAGGCACTTTTAATGAATCAGCCAGACCGGGATGACCCATTGGACTGCTTACAAAAGGTGGGTGGGTTTGACCTTGCGGCTATGACAGGTGCCTATTTAGGAGCAGCCCTTTATCGGATACCCGTGGTAATCGATGGTTTTATATCCATTGTAGCAGCACTTTGTGCAGCAAGGCTTTGCAAGGATGCTGTCTCCTATATGTTTGCCTCACACCATTCCCATGAGCGAGGATACGAGCTTGCCTTGAAAGCACTTTCGCTTCGTGCACCATTGCATCTTGATATGCGCCTTGGAGAGGGGAGCGGTTGTCCGCTAATGTTTTCAATGCTAGAAGCTGCATGCATGATTGTTCGCGACATGGCGACCTTTGAACAGGCGAATATTAACACGGATTATTTAGAACCACTCAAATCGGAGGATGCATTTTCGTAGGAGGATTTATGCGGATTTTTATATCGGGCGGTTGTAAAAATGGAAAATCAACCATGGCACAAAAAATTAGCATAGCTCAGAAAAAAGAAGCGCAGCCGCTTTATTATGTTGCGACCATGGAGCCTGTCGATTCGGAGGATGAGGAGCGTATTCTGCGGCATAGAAGAGAGCGCCATGGACAAGGCTTTTTGACGCTGGAATATGCAAAAAACATAGGAGACCTTCTTTTGCATGCGAAAAAGGAAGGCTCTTTTTTGCTGGATAGCACCACTGCCTTACTTGCCAATGAGATGTTTGGAACGGCAGAAATAGACCTGGAGGCGGAGCATCGTATTCAAGAAGACTTGGTCACTATCTTTCATTCCATCGAAAACATTGTAGTCGTATCGGATGCCATCTATTCCGATGCCCATTTATTTGATGCGACTACGAAGGCATATCAACAAAGCCTTGGGCACCTGGATCAAATCTGTGCAGCTCATTGTGATGTCGTATTAGAAATGGCTTATGGCAATGTTTTCGTACACAAAGGAGGGGATTTATTTGCGTCAATTGCTGACCGGCTTTAAGATGTCGGTAAGTATGTTTTCGGTATTACCAGTCAGAGGAAATCCCTGGGATGACCGGGCTTCGAAATTTCTAATTCCCTTTTATCCATTGGTTGGTGTGCTGATTGGACTTATTTGGTATGCCTTAGGACGGCTTTTTCTTTGGTGGAAGCCGCCGCTTATGTTATCGACAGGAATCCTTATGGTCATACCGGCGATTTTGAGTGGTTTTTTACATG
Organism: Clostridiales bacterium; assembly: GCA_030154385.1. The sequence goes on along the minus strand of JASKJZ010000067.1, from coordinate 3,301 downwards.
TGGATGGATTTATGGATGTCTGTGATGCGATTGGTTCGAGAAAAAGTATGGAAGAAAAGCAGCGCATTTTAAAGGACTCCCATGTCGGGGCATTTGCTGTAATTGCGTGCCTTCTATGGATGTTCTTTTCGTTTGTCTCCATGTATACGGTACTAGAAGCTGGAAAAAGTGTATTCTGCTTTTTATATATTCCAGTGGTGTCTCGCTGCATTACTGGTTTTTGTGTGATGCAAGGTACTCCCATCTCAAAAAACAGCTATCTCACCATTTATCAAAAGGACAAAAAGAGCTGGCAGCTTGGCGTTCTGTTCCTTTATTTGCTGTTGCTTTTTGGGGTATTGATTCTGCGAAGAAATACAACAGATATTCTCGTATTCCTTTCGATGCTGCTTGTAAATACAGTTTTGTTTTTTCATGCGACCAGGCAGCTTGGTGGGATGTCGGGGGATATTTCAGGTTATATGGTGACCGCAGGAGAGCTTTTTGCTCTTTTGTTCTATGCATGGATGTAGGAAAGGATATTAAAATGAAATTGATTTTTGGAGGGGCATATCAAGGAAAGCTTGCTTATGCAAAGGAACGCTATTCCATCAAAGAAACGGATATTTACCGATGTCAAGCGGATTGCTCCATTTTAAAAGAAGAGGCATTTGTAATATATGGGCTTGAGAAGCTGATTCTTTCCCAGACCAGAGAAGGGATAGACACGATTGATTATTTGAGGGAAAGAAAGGAAATGCTTCGTTCCTCCATCATTATCTGTGAGGATAATTCATGCGGTATCGTACCCATGGAGAGGGAGCTTCGCGTATACCGTGAAACCTGTGGTCGGGCCCTTACGATGCTCTCTCTGGAAGCAGATGAGGTGATTCGGGTATTTTGTGGGATTGGGAGTCGTTTAAAATGAAGATTCAGGTCATACGCCATGGCAAGACTCTTGCCAATGTGGAGAAGCGTTTTTGCGGAAAGACGGATTTATCCCTTTGCAAAGAAGGAATAGAGGAGCTAATGGAACAAAGGGATCGAATCAATTATCCCAAGGCAGACTATTTTGTGACAAGCAGTAAAAAGCGTACAAGGCAGACCTTGTATCAGCTCTATCAAAAAGAGCCGGATTTCGTACTTTCGGAATGGGATGAGATTGATTTTGGAGATTTTGAGATGTATACTTACAAGGAGCTAAAAAATCAGCCTGTTTACATCGAGTGGCAAAAGCATTACCAAACGGCACCATTTCCAAACGGAGAGGGAAGAGAAGCCTTCCTAAAACGCATCCAATGGGGCTATCAAAAGCTTTGTTGCTACTATGAAAAGACAGATGCTTCCATCCTTGTAGTAACGCATGGGGGCGTCATCGCGGAATGGATGCAGCTGCAGTTTCCAGGAGAAAAAAATTACTATGAATGGCAGCCGGATTTTGGAAGGGGCTATGTAGTGGATTGGGAAAACAATCAAATAAGATACCAAGAGTTATAAGGAGAACAATATGAATAAAAAGTTTTGGACACTCGTGTTTGGCCTCGTGCTGGTGCTATCCTTGGCAGGATGCCGTGCGAATCAAAACGATACAGAAAGTAACAACGAGACACAAGCCAGTGTTGTGGTAGAACCAAAGGCGGAAGAAGAGGTACCGAGTGTTGACCGTGCGGGAAATGAAATAAAGGTTCCAGATTCTATTCAAACGGTGATGAGTCTTGCACCATCTATTACGGAGACGTTAGTTGATTTAGGGGAAGCAGATAAGCTTGTTGCAGTGGATACTTATTCGGTGGGACTTGACGGTGTTGCAGACGGTCTGCCAGCCTTTGATATGATGAATCCGGACATCGAGCAAATGGCACAGCTAAAGCCAGACCTTGTATTTATTACGGGAATGAGCTTAATTGATGGACAAGACCCCTATAAGCAGTTAGAGGATTTGGGAATTTGTGTAATTTGTATTCCTACCAGCGCAAGTATCGAAGCAATCAAGGAGGACATTCTATTTTTGGGTCAGGTATTTGGCGAGTCAAGTAAGGGTGAAGCAATTATAGAGGCGATGCAAGAAAAAATAGACACCATTTCAAAAATTGGAGCGACCATAACCGATAAAAAAACAGTCTACTTTGAAATCGGGGCGGCGCCTTATATGTATAGCTTTGGGTCAGGGGTGTTTTTGGATGAAATGCTGACGCTTATTGGTGCAGAAAATATCTTTTCGAAGGAAGAGGGATGGATTAATGTGGAAGCAGAATCGGTGGTTAGTAAAAATCCTGAGGTTATCCTGACCAATGTAAATTATATTGAAAATCCTTGTGATGAGATACTGGCAAGAGATGGCTTTTCCAATATAAGTGCGGTACAAAACAAGCAGGTCTATTATATTGACAATATGGCGAGCTCTCTTCCAAATGAGAACATTGTAACAGCGTTGGAACAAATGGCAAAGGCGGTTTATCCTGAGTTTTATGAATAAGACAACAAAAAGAGCAGGAATTTTAATTATAGTTTCGCTTCTTACACTCTTTCTAGGAGTGTTTTTAGGAAGCGTATTGATTACGCCAAAAGAGATATTTGAAATTATTGGCTATCGAATACTAAAAAGGCCATTACCGGAATCAATTAATCCAATTAATCAGGGACTTATTTTGACGATACGGCTTCCAAGAGTGCTGCTTGCTTTTTTAGTAGGGGCAGCGCTTTCAGTGAGCGGAAGCGTGATTCAGTCCGTTCTTAAAAACCCGTTGGCGTCCCCTTACGGGCTTGGGGTGTCATCGGGTGCAGGACTTGGTGCCGTCCTTGTTATGATGGGTGGTTTTTCTACCGGGCTTTTGGGTGTTTTTCTGATGCCTGCCGTAGGGCTTTTATTTGGACTTGGAACCGTATTTTTCGCTATATTTTTGGCGGAGTGTTTTGATCACAACCTGTCGAATTATACCATTGTGCTAACGGGTATGGTGATATCCTTATTCACCAATGCAATTATGTCAATGTTAGCTGCGACCTCTAAGGAGTATTCGCAGCGCATTGCTCTTTGGCAGCTTGGGAGTTTTTCGATGAAGGAATGGCGCTATGTGTATGTACTAGCTCCCATTTTGGCAATCTGCCTTATCATATTTTTCACCTTTTCGAGAGAAATGGACATTTTGACCTTTGGAGAAGAGCAGGCAAATGCTATGGGGGTCAATACCAAGAAAGTCAAAATTATTTTGATTGCGTTAAGTGCAGTTTTAACGGGCACCGCCGTTTCCTTTGTGGGAACGATTGGATTTATCGATTTGATTACCCCACATGTGATACGACGTGTCTTTGGAGCGAAGCA
>JASKJZ010000066.1 GCA_030154385.1 Clostridiales bacterium | reverse complement strand
AAAAAAGCTGCTTGCCAAATAAAACAGAAGGCAAAAAAATCAGTATGACAATCCCGTAATAGATCACGTAGCTTTGTACACTTGTCACCGAAATGCCATGTGTGGTCTCAAAGAAAAAATCTACTCCAGTGATGCTGCCTTTGATGAAATAACAGGCAATAATTACACCGATCCAGATACTAAATATCACGTATTTTATATAATTTCTCCAACCCTGCTTTGGCAGCTTGCCATTGATGGAAGCACTGCAAGCTTGCAGACCCCCTGCGGGACATAAATAGGCACAGTATAGACGGCTAAAGGGTATGGATAGTATGAATAGTAATAAAAAAACTATAAAACTTCCATTGATGATGCCTGAAAGCGCTGCATTGATAATCAATGCAGGTGAAAAATAAAACAGGGTAATGGGAAATAACAAAAAGGAAATCGTAAGCAATAATTTTCTAATCTGTTGCCGCTTCATAAGAAACCCTCCTATATATCAGTATGATACATACATAATATATCATCATGATATATTATGTCAATAAAAAAAAGAAAATCCATCTACACGAAATAGAAATGAACTTTCTTTTTTATCCACTTAAAACCCTTTATAAAACCAAATTGTTGGAAGATAGAACAAATATGGGGCTGTAAAAATCGCAAGTGCCAACGCCACTTTTTTCTTTAGCTTACGTTCCATATCCGCTTTTTTAAGACAAAATTTATAATTGAACAAATAAATGAAAACAGCAGTAATCACAACACACATTGTGACCCATAGAACTGCATAAACACTTCGGAAGGGATTGAGATTGACAGGATTCACAATATTGTCATACCAGCATCTCCCCAATGCTGTCTGCATATCGAAATTAATAAAATTTACGGCAAACCATGTCATTGGAAATAACCAAAGCATCCAAATTGGAAATATTACATTATATAATTTTCCCCTTTTTTGATTCATTCCTACTCTCTCCGATCTCTGCATGAATTTTTAATCACAAGCTCCGGTTCTATTTTTCTTTTTATCGTATGCTCCTTGCTTTGCTTTCCTTCCAAAAGCTCCAGCATGTATTCAGCCGCCATCTGCCCAAGCCTTTCCTTTGGATGCTCAATACTTGTAATTCCTATCCCGTCTTCATCCACCTTTCTGGTGTTATCAAATCCTGTAATCGAGACATCTCTTGGAACCTTCATTCCCCTTGCCCTCAATGCTTCCAGCACTTCAAATGCAATCTGGTCGTTATAGCATACGATGCCATCAAAGGTATTCCCTTTATCAATCATGTCCATGATCTCTGCCTTAGGCTTTAAATACTTATCTTCTGTGTGATACCAAATGACCTTTTCAGGATCATACACAAGCTTATGGTCATTTAAAGCCTTAACAAAACCAATGTGACGACGAAATCCCTGACTGTCGTCGGTTTTAAAGATGCCTGCCAAATGCTTATGTCCCAAATCGATTAAATACTTTGTTAACAGGTATGCACCCTTTTCGTCATCCATCTCCACACATGGTTTTTCCTTAAATTGCGGATAGGTGCTGTGAATAAACACAATAGGAATATGACAGGCCTCAAACTGATTGTATATCTCCAAGTGTCTGGAATAGATTTGACTCTTGCTGGGCTCAATAATGATTCCATCTACATTTTTCTTTTTTAAGTCCTCCAGTGCTTCAATCTCAAGGGCACGGCTATTTTTTGTATTTTTCAAAATAAGAGAATACCCCCTCTTTGTGAGCACCTCATCCATACCTCTTATCAGTCTTGGAAAGATATAGTTTGATAAATAGGTCGTAACCACCGCTATGATTTTTGTATTTCCCCGCGTCATTACCGTATCCGCACAAAAAGTCCCCTTCCCCTGTTCCGCAAGAATAAAGCCTTCATTCTCGAGAATGGATAGCGCCTTTCTAACCGTATGGCGACTCACCTCATAGCGTTCGCTCAACTGATTTTCAGACGGAAGCTTTTCACCTGGCCTAATCTTACCACTTCGGATTTCTTCTTTGATATCCTCCATTAAAATAAAATATTTTAGTCTTCCATTTTGGTTCTCCATGCCATCATCCATTTCCTTAACTGTGTATAACTTTTTACTGCCAGTAATGACTCTGTCTCAAGCTTTTCTTTTTTCAACCTCTCATATCTACGTTCTTGATACTGATAGTAAAGCGCAAGCCTTTGCTCTTGTTCCCTTACCGAAATTTTTGTAAATGGAATAATTGGAGCCGCCAGCGTTTGGTTTTTTCTTAACTCGTCATATATCGTATACTTCGCATGGCCCGACTCATCATATATGTGCTCTAATTGATTCTGATTTAAAAAATCAAGAAAGTGAAAAAATCGTTCTTCTTGCCCTTTATGAATACAAGAAAAATCGGTTTTCTCATAGATATCCAATATATTCGTCTTTTTATTAATCCGAGAAGCATCCATATATGGAATCTGATGATATGCAGCCAATTCCGTAATTCGGTTATCATAGGCAAAAATATAACAAGGAATTCCTGATAGAATGGCGGCTATGTTTCCGTGTATCCGACTTCCAAAGGAAAACTCCATCTCCGATAAAAAGCCCAGCCAGCTCTCCACATTAACAAAGCTTCTGACCCGATTGTTCTGATATAGTTCCGTATCCAGCTGTATGGGATAATACGCAGGTATCTTTTGCTTCTTTTTGGTTGGGTAAGGTACCCCTGCATACATAAGGCGAAGCTCTTCAATGGATTGCGGAATAAAATAGTGATCTGGAATTTCCTTCATGCTTCGCTCAAATAACGCATGCATCTTTTCTGACAGATCTAGCTTAAAGTTTATGCTTACCCTTGATTTTTCGGTCAGCATGCTCTCTTTTGTTTTTGGCAGCTCTTTCCCAAATAGATACATAGAGGGACATCCAATCACGGTAAAATGTCTTTCCTCCTCATACCCCAGCCTCTTTAGATATGCTCCTGTTATCTCTCCTCTTACACCTACTAGGGCTGACTTTTCGAGAATTGCATTCATAAAACGTTTTACGTCCTCGTCAAAAGAAAACCCTTTTTCAACATTCGTTTCAAGCTTTGCCTGAATTCCTACCCCTGCAACAATACAGGGAATCTTTAGTTTTGAGACCAAGTCCGTCAGATGCCCAAGCTCCTTGACAAAGCTTGCACGAAATGCATTCGCAAGCGGTATAACAAAGCATTCATACTGTTCATTGAACCGTTTAATTTCCTCTTTGGAGTATCTTCGACTGGTAGAAATTGTATCAATTTGTGTATCGGGTGTAAGCAAGGTCTTTGCCATGCTTGCTGCAAATAGCATATTGCCAATATTATTTCCAACCAAGTTTTTTGCAACCACATCAAACTCTGTGTATTCAAGTACGGGCGACATAGCTGCCCGAAGTAATATCTTCCTCATAATCCTTATCCCTCATAGTTTTTATAAATTTTTACCTATTATACCACAGTCCCCTTGACAATCACAAGTGTTAGGTAGCCACTGTCCATTGGAAGATTCTTTGCTCCACGCACAACCCTTTCTCCGGGGAGGGTAGCTTCTGATATGCTATAGACCTTAAGTCCGTCTTCCTCATACTGCATCAAAAGCTCTCGTAAGCTTCCAAGTTTTTTTCCCGCTTTCATATAAATCTTTGTGCCCGAAAGCCGTAGCGAATCTTTCACATCATAGGATGCAGGAATAATATGAATCTGCTCCTCTTGTTCTGCCAGGGAAATTCCCGCTGCCGCGGCCGCGGCACAAAAAGAGGGAATTCCATTAATCAAGCGGCAGGCAGCGTGTGTTTGCTCCACAACCTTTTTTTGAAGGTAAGAAAAGGTTGCATAGATGCAGGGATCGCCAATGGTCAAAAAAGCCACCACCTTTTTGCTCTCCAGCAGTGGTCTTATCATCTGATAGGCATCTTCATGCGCTCTTTCTAGTTCACATGGCTCCTTTGTCATCGGAAAGGCAAGACAGATTATTTCCTTTTGTTCGATTTCTGGACATGCCAAAGCTGCGGTACGATACGCATAGGACAAGGCCTTATCAGTCGTTGGAAGTAAAATCACTTGGCTTTCCCTTAGGCATCGCATTGCCTGCAAGGTCATAAGCTCTGGATCGCCAGGTCCTACACCAATCCCATATAGTATGCCCTGATTTTTCCTGTTTTCTTCTCTCATACTCTCTGATTCTCCTGATATTTTTTTGCCGCCTTTAAAAACCAACGAACAAATGCGGGGTTTGAGTAATAATAAAGATGGGGAAATCCCCACCATTTTTCCTCTCCTACATGTGCACAATTCCACCCTTTTTCTGAAGATGGGCGTAAGGCATAGGCACCCTCTCCATTATCACTGCTCTCATAATAATGAAATTCATGTCCCCTGATTGCAGGGATATCTCCCTTTGACGTAATATCTATGTAGCCAAAGCGGACGAGTCGCCCTTCGTTTTTTGCATGTGCTTTGACCACACCCACCATAGGATAGGTCATGCCCTCTAAATCCGTGAGTGATTCTTGCAGATATAAAAACCCTCCACATTCCGCAAGAGAAGGCAGCTTGTTAGCGAGCATACGTTGCATGCTTGTACGCATTGCTTTATTTTCCGAAAGCTCCTTTGCCATAAGCTCAGGATAGCCCCCGCCAAGTAATAGTCCCTGTAAATTGTCTGGTAATTTGCGATCGTGAAGAGGCGAAAACTCACACAGCGTAGCTCCCATTTTTTCCAGTAGCCGCAAATTATCCTCATAATAAAAGCAGAAAGCTTCATCCTTTGCAACCCCAATGCGAAGCGGCTCCTTTTCTCTCTCATATTCTGGCATCTCCCCCAAAAGCTGCGTCGTGTCCGATGCAATGGATAGGAGAAGCTCCAAATCAACCCACTCCATAAACGCCTCCGATAAGCCAAAAAGCTTGTCCTGCAAATCGTTAATGTGCGCGGGAAGCGCTAGACCTAGATGTCGGCTATCCAGTATAAATTCATTTTGCTTTGGAAGGCATCCTAAAACCTTAACTTCAAGTGCCGCCTCGATTACTGGCTTTATTTTTGCATAGTACATGGGAGAAATCCGATTCAGTATGACTCCTTTTATCAAATGTGCCTGATCAAAGGCCAAAAAGCCTGCAAGATGAGCCAGAATACTTCTTCCCACACCATGTGCATCCACGACCAAAATAATAGGAGTCTGCGTCACCCTCGCCACATGATAAGAGGACCTCAGATCATTCTGTAAGGATATGCCGTCGTAGAGCCCCATAACTCCCTCGATTACCGAAATTTCATTTTGCAGGCCTTCCAAAAAAAGGGCTCTCGTCATCCCTTCATCAGTAAAAAACAAATCTAGATTGCGGGAAGGAACTCCAATCACCTCTCGGTGAAACATGGGATCAATAAAGTCCGGGCCGCACTTAAAGGATCGAACTGGAATTTTTTTACGAAGCAGAGTTTTTAACAGTGCACAAGTTAATACGGTCTTTCCACTTCCGCTCTTTGTTCCCGCTATCATGATACGAGGTGCTTTCATGAAGACTCTCCTTTCTTAAAATCAATCGTTAATAGGTACACTGGATTTTCTGCCTGTAACATATGATAGCTTCCTGCATGCTTTGTACGACTGACTTGCACTTGTATGATTTCCGCCATCTCCCCCTGCTCCTGTGCAATTTCTCTCATCGAAACAAGCGTCTCCAACGTAATCGCAGACATTACAAGGCGAAAAGCAGAACTCTTTGTCTTAAGTATAGAAAGGATTTCTCCTATATTTCCTCCGCTGCCTCCAATAAACACATGCGTCGGCGCCGTTAACGCTCCTAACACCTTTGTGGCTTCCCCCTCTATGATACATAGATTTTCACATCCAAATTTTTCTTTATTTTGTTGGATAATACGGCATGCTTCCTCTTTCTTTTCGATGGCATATACCGTAAGCCTTGGGGACAGTCTGGCCGCCTCTATGGAAATAGAACCCGTACCGCTTCCAATATCATAAAGCACCGATTGGTTTTTAAGCCCCAGCTTGCAAAGAATGATTTCTCTTATCTCTTCCTTAGTCATGGGTACCTTGCCACGGATAAACAAAGAATCGGGCATTCCATGCGTCAAAACATTCGCTTGCACGTTTTCATGTGCAATCAAACATGCATAGAGTCCTTCCTTTGTGATTTGTTCACATTCCCTAGGACGGCAAATAAAAATCTCTTCCTCTGGATAAGACATTTGATACGCAATATAGAGCTTCGCCTCTTCTATTCCCGCTCCTATCAACTGTTTTCCTAAGGCGCGAAGCTGCTCTGGTCCCGACAGCAAAAGAAAAGTTTTTTTATGACTTAAAATCAAGGAAATCACATCCAGACTTCGCCCATGTAAGCTTGCTGTTATCGTATCTTCCCAGCTTATCTGATGCCTTGCACAAAGGGCGGATAGAGAAGAAATTCCAGGAAGCACCCGCATCTGTCCAATCACGCTTCCAAGCCTGCGTTCTTGTTCAAACGCTTGATACAGACTGCCCGCTCCGCTAAAAAATCCAGTATCGCCCGAAAACAAAAATACCACCGAAGGATTTTCTCTCGACCACTTCCTCTTTTGCAGCTTTAAAAGAACGGGATAACAATCAGAAAATGAATAGTATGGATAAGACAATACTTCTTCCTTGGTATCATAGGATTGTGCGGCCAGAAGGAGACGTTTGGCTCCAAACAAGATGTCTGCCCCACGAACTGCCAATGCTGCTTCCTGTGTCATAAGTTCTTTGCTTCCCATTCCCATCCCTACAAAGGTAAGGTCAAAGACCACCTGTTCGGTTGCCGCTTCGCCCTCTTTTTCTGCATATAAGGCAAAAATTTTTGCCGCTGCCTCCTCTATGCAAATCCCTTCTGTCCAATCTGGATTTCCTATGACAATGGCGTGAACCCCAAGCTTTCTAGCTGCCGCTAACTTTTCTTGCATGCCGCCCGTGGCTCCACTTTCCTTTGTCACCAGCGTTTTTATGTCGTATTGTTTTAATATCGCTTCATTTAGCTCCTGTAAAAAAGGGCCTTGCATCGCAAGAATCTGTTTTCCAAAAAGCCCCGCTCTTTCACATGCAGCAATGCTTTCAACTGAAGGAAGGACACGCACATAAAGACGATTTCGTATCGCTTCTTCCTTGCAAAAAAGAGAGATCTCCTTGCTTCCTGTCGTAAGCAATATATTGCCTTCCTGTTTATTTAGCAGCGAAAGGCAAGCCTCCACATCCAATACGTAATCTTCCCTTCCTCTTTCATATTCGGTACTTCTTTTTAATCTCACATAAGGAATCGCTTGCTTTCTGGCAGCTTCCAGGATATATCCAGAGACCTCTGTCGCAAACGGGTGGGTCGCATCTACGACCACAAAATAATCTCCCTCCTCCATTTTTTGTTCCATCTCTGACTGGGATAGACGTCCTGTGTGTACCGTGATCCCTTCCCCCTGCTCCATCACCATCTCCCCATAAGCCGTTGCGACACAGACACCGCAAAAAATACCCTGTTCACAAAGCATTTTAGCTAGCTCTCTGCCCTCTGTCGTACCAGAAAAAATCAAAGAGACCTTTGAGCGCATTGGTATTCCAGAAGCCGAGCGGGCATACCTGGCCGGCGCTTCTGCCCAATACGAATCAGAAGTCGTTTACCACAACATGAAAGAAGAGTTTGAAAAACTTGGCATCGTCTTTACCGATACCGATTCAGCCTTGAAGGAATACCCTGAGCTGTTCAAACAGTACTTTTCAAAATTAGTCCCACCAACCGATAACAAGCTTGCTGCTTTAAACTCAGCCGTTTGGTCAGGTGGTACCTTTATCTATGTACCAAAAGGCGTTCGTGTCGATGTGCCATTACAAACCTATTTCCGAATCAATGCCGAAAATACCGGTCAGTTCGAACGCACATTGATCATCGTTGACGAAGGCGCTAGTGTTCATTACGTTGAAGGCTGTACCGCCCCAACCTACTCAAGCAATAGTTTGCACGCAGCCATCGTTGAAATTTTTACCCTAAAAGACGCTTACTGTCGCTACACCACCATTCAAAACTGGTCAGACAACGTCTACAACCTAGTAACCAAACGGGCCAAAGCCTTAGAAGGTGCTACCGTTGAATGGATCGATGGCAACCTAGGTGCCAAAACAACCATGAAATACCCAAGTGTGTATCTTGATGGCAAAGGCGCACGAGGCACGATGCTTTCCATTGCCTTTGCAGGTGCCAACCAAATCCAAGATACCGGTGCAAAAATGATTCACAATGCACCAAACACCTCCAGCTCCATCGTCTCAAAATCAATTTCTAAAGACGGCGGTGCAGTAAATTACCGTGGACAAGTCACCTTCGGCAAGAAGAGCGCAGGCTCTATCTCCCATATCGAGTGTGACACTATCATCATGGATGACCTATCGAAATCCGATACCATCCCATTCAATGAGATCCACAACAGCCAAGTGTCCCTAGAACACGAAGCCAAAGTCTCCAAAATCTCAGAAGAACAACTGTACTACCTAATGAGCCGCGGCCTCTCCGAAAGCGAAGCAACCGAAATGATCGTCATGGGATTCGTCGAACCATTCACCAAAGAATTACCGATGGAATACGCAGTCGAATTGAACCGGTTGATTAGTTATGAGATGGAAGGTAGTGTGGGGTAATACCTATTTTTAAGCTAGAAACCTTGATGCATAAGGCTTCTAGCTTTTTTATTTTTCTCAAAATTATAAATGTAAGTGCTTTTGTAAGTGCTTTTGATTAAAAACCAACAAAATTGGCGAATTTATCAGCAGTCTTTTCTGCTTCTTCGGGCATGACGTGTGTATAAATTTCTAGCGTGATTTTCACGTCTTTATGTCCTAGTCGTTCGCTGACTTCCTTTACAGGAACGCCACTTTGCAACAATAAGCTTGCGTGAGTGTGCCTAAAATGATGAGGCGAGATCTTGGCAAGGTTATATTTGCTTATAAGGTAATTCAACCAATCGTTTACTACCTGGGGATAATATAATTCATTCCTAATATTGGTAAAGACGTATTGATCCTCGCTAGATGTGTTAAATCCTAAACTCAAATAGTCTGTCCGTTGTATTGAACGCCATTTTGACAGTACCTTGATGGTTTCACTATCAAGGCTTATTGCGCGTGTACTAGAAGCCGTCTTGGGCGTTTGAATGATGATAGCATTGTTTTCATCAAGCGCCAGCGTTTTACCAATAGCAACCGTTTTACTGGACAAGTCTAAGTCTTTCCATTGCAGAGAAAGCAATTCTGATTTCCTAGCGCCACTAAATGCCAGCAATCGGAAAAAAGCCAATTGTTTGAAGTTGCCGAAATCTTTTAAGCAGTCGAAAAAATGAGCTAACTCCTCTTTGGTATAATACTTAAGTTTTTTCTCTTCTTCCTTTTGACGAGGCAAGATCGTTTTGGACATTGGATTGCTATCCATAATTTCCATAGCCACACCATACCGCATTATTTGAGCAGTGACTTTACGAAAATAGTTGTATTGCTTATAACCTTGTTTGAACCACTTGTTTACCAAGTCCTGACATTGAATAACCGTTATAGATGCAAGCTTAACATCGCCTAAGTACGGCAATACATGACCCTCAACAAAACGCCTGTTTAATGCTATCGTGGAGGGTTTAACATTAAGCCTATGTTGCGCTAACCATTTATCATACAAATCCTTAAATGTGATAACAGTAGGCTTATTTGATAAGCCATTATTCTC
>JASKJZ010000065.1 GCA_030154385.1 Clostridiales bacterium | reverse complement strand
AGTGGAAAAGGCTGCTATACACTATGGAAAGCCAGAGCAAAAGTGGTTGGGTGAAGTCAGTGTTGAAGAAATGAAGCAGTATTGTGAGGAAGGGCACTTTGCTCCTGGCTCTATGCTTCCAAAGGTACAGGCAGCAATTGATTTTGCAGAATCAAAGCCAGGAAGAAGATCACTTATTACGTTGCTTGAAAAAGCAAAGGACGGTATTTTGGGAAAAACGGGAACGGTTATTGTAAGGTAAAGAAAAAAGTCCGAAAATGAAGAATTCATCTTTATTTTCGGACTTTTTTTGTTTCAATCATTTACTTTAACTTTACAAAAGATTATCAAGAGCATGATATAACTTTACACACGAATGAATTAAACTATCGTTGTAAAGAATAAGAGAAAAGAAAAAAACGAAATGACTAAAGGAGATTATTTATGAAGAAGAATTGGAGTAAATTAGCAGCACTTACATTGATTACAGCTCTAAGCATTACAGCACTTGCTGGATGCCAAAATAAGACAGCGGATTCTACCACGACAACAACGGAAACGACCCAGGAAGCAACCCCAGACAATACGGCTGCCGATACTACAGCAACAGATACTACAGCAACGGATAGTGCTTTAAGTGGCTCTATTACAATGGCTGGATCTACATCAATGGAAAAATTAGCAACTGCTTTATCGGAAGCATTTATGAAAGAAAACAGTGGCGTAACCGTAAATGCAGAATTTATTGGTTCGAGTGCTGGTATTGAATCCTTGATTGCTGGAAATGTACAGATTGGTAATGCTTCTCGTGAATTAAAGGATGACGAAATTTCAGCAGGAGCGGTTCCAAATGTAGTAGCTATCGATGGAATTGCAGTAATCACAGATACCAGTAATAAAGTGACAGCATTGACAACAGAAGATTTAACAAAGATTTACAAAGGTGAAGTTACGAATTGGAAGGATCTTGGCGGAGACAATATGCCAATCGTAGTAGTTGGTCGTGAAGCTGGTTCTGGTACAAGAGGTGCTTTTGAAGAATTATTAGGCATTGAGGATCAGTGTGCATATGCAAATGAACTCGACAGTACAGGTGCTGTTATGGCAAAGGTTGCTTCTACTAAGGGTTCCATTGGTTATGTATCTTTGGACATCTTAGATGATACAGTAACGGCAATGAGCCTTGATGGAGTTGCTCCAAGTGAAGATACAATCAAAGCAGGAGATTATTCTCTTAGCCGTCCATTCATCATGGCAACTATGGGAGAAATCAGCGCACAAACCCCAGAAGTACAGGCACTCTTTGATTACTTAAAGTCAGATGCAGGAAAAGAACTCATTAAATCCGTAGGATTAATCATCCCAGACTAATAAAAAAGAAAAGGAACGCATATGGATCAATTATACTCTATCAATCGTGATTTTAAAAACCGCTCAGCAGTAGAGCGAGTGGCAGAGATAATATTCATAGTATGTGGTTTGGCGGCTGTATTAGCAGTCGCCTCCATTACTGTGTATATGATAATTTGTGGAACACCAGCTATCTTTAAGGTAGGGCTTAAAGAAATTTTATTTTCCTCTGTTTGGCAGCCTACTGCAAAGATTCCACATTATGGTATTTTAAATGTAATATTAACTTCAATTGTCGGTACCCTCTTAGCAATCTTAATTGGGGTGCCTATTGGTGTTTTAACTGCGGTTTTTTTAGCAGAAACCGCACCTAAGCAGATGGCTATGATTGTAAAGCCGGCCGTAGAATTACTTGCAGGAATTCCTTCCGTCGTGTATGGCCTTCTTGGAATCTTATTGTTAAATCCGATTATGTATGAATTGGAACTGAAAATATTTGCAAATTCCACGACACATCAGTTTACGGGTGGCGCGAATCTGATTTCAGCAGTACTTGTACTTGCGGTTATGATTCTTCCGACCGTTATCAACATCAGTGAATCTGCTATTCGTGCGGTACCAGGATATTTAAAAAGCGGATCACTAGCACTTGGTGCTTCTCATATTCAGACAATTTTTAAAGTAATCCTTCCAGCGGCTCGCTCTGGTATTGTAACAGCAATTGTACTTGGTGTTGGGCGTGCACTTGGTGAAGCAATGGCGATTAGCTTGGTTTCAGGAAGCTCGGTAAATCTGCCGCTTCCATTTAATTCCGTTCGATTTTTGACCACTGCAATTGTAAGTGAAATGGGTTATGCAGCGGATACTCACAGGCAAGTTTTGTTTACCATTGGATTGGTTTTATTTGCCTTTATTATGATAATTAATGTTGTGCTAACAAGAGTATTAAAGAAGGGAGGAGAGAGCCGTGACTGATTCACTGACGATTTATGGAAAAAAATACCGCATATCCGATGCATTGTTAAAGGTGCTGATTTATGTGAGTGCATCGATATCCGTTCTTCTTTTACTTGGCATTGTACTTTATGTTTTTATTCGGGGAATCCGTGTCATTAACTGGACTTTTTTGACCACGGTGCAAAGCCCTTCTCATAAGACCTTTGGAATTCTTGGTAATATTGTAAACACCTTGTATTTAATTCTTATAACCCTGTTGATTGCGACACCAGTTGGAGTAGGCTCTGCTATTTATTTAAGCGAATATGCAAAAAAAGGAAGAATGGTTTCCTTAATTGAAGGTACAACCGAAATTCTTGCTGGACTTCCTTCCATTTTATTTGGATTGTTTGGTTTGGCATTATTTGGTACGACCTTTGGATTTGGATACTCCATCCTGACAGGTGCCTTCACCATGACGATTATGGTACTCCCTTTAATTACCAGAAATACACAAGAGGCCTTAAAAACGGTACCAGAATCCTATCGCAGCGGTGCTCTTGGAATGGGAGCTACTAAATGGTATATGATCCGAACCATCCTGTTACCATCTGCAATGCCAGGTATTGTGACGGGTATTATCCTGGCAATTGGCCGTATCGTTGGAGAATCCGCAGCACTCTTATTTACGGCAGGAAGCGGTTATTTATTGCCTACCTTTGGAACTTATGGAAGCGGTCTCTTCAAAAAGGTGCTGGAGCCAGGTGGAACCCTTACCATACAGCTATACTTATCAATGTCAAAAGGACAATATGACAATGCCTTTGGTATTGCGGTTGTATTACTTATAATTGTATTTGCAATTAACTTACTTACAAAATTTTTGAGCCGACACTTTGATGTCAATCGGAAAAACTAGAGAAACAGGAGGAGTTTCTAGGAATGGATAAAATTAAAATTGAAACAAAGAGACTAAATTTGTATTATGGAGATAACCATGCCTTAAAAGATATCAATATGGCAATTCGAAATAATACAATAACAGCCCTGATTGGCCCCTCTGGCTGTGGAAAGTCTACTTTTTTAAAGACCATCAATCGTATGAATGATTTGATTGCTAGTGTGCGAATCGAAGGCAATATCTTTATCGAAGATGAAGATATCTTTGATATGCGCGTAGATACCACCAGACTTCGCAAAAAAGTCGGGATGGTGTTCCAACAACCCAATCCCTTCCCTATGAGCATCTATGATAATGTGGCTTACGGACCTCGTATCCATGGCATCAAAGATAAAAAGAAATTGGATGAACTTGTGGAAACAAGTCTGAAAGGAGCCGCTATTTTTGATGAGGTGAAGGATCGCCTCAAAAAGTCTGCACTCGGTCTTTCCGGTGGTCAGCAGCAAAGGCTCTGTATTGCTAGAGCGCTTGCAGTGGAGCCAGAGATATTGTTGATGGATGAACCAACCTCTGCACTTGATCCAATCTCTACCCTAAAAATTGAAGATTTGATGGGAGAGCTTAAGGATAAGTATACCGTGGTAGTTGTAACGCATAATATGCAGCAGGCAGCCAGAGTATCGGATGACACTGCCTTTTTCCTACACGGAGAGGTAGTGGAGTTTAGCGCAACGGATACTATCTTTTCTAAGCCAAAGGATAAGCGAACCGAGGATTATATCACGGGACGTTTTGGTTGATTTTTGATAAATAAAGGAGGAATAAAAATATGTCAGCAGCTCGTGTTAGCTTTGAGCATCAATTAGAAACATTAAATGAAAATTTAATCGAAATGGGACATCTTGTAGAGGATTCAATTGACCGAATTGTCATTGCACTTGAAAATCAGGATCGGGAACTTGCAAGAGAAATTATGGTAGGAGATCAGCTTGTCAATGATTTGGAAAAAACCATTGAATCACAGTGTTTGTCCTTAATTACCAGACAACAGCCTGTGGCAAGGGATTTGCGAATTGTTTCGGCGGCTTTGAAGGTGGTAACAGATATCGAGAGAATTGGTGACCACGCGGCCGATATTGGAGAGCTTATAATTCGCTTTGAACATGCGGATTTTTATCACATCTCGAAAAAAATTCCACCAATGCTTGCAGCAGCAAAAAAAATGGTACACAATTCGGTGGATGCGTTTATCAATCGGGATGTAAAAGCAGCTAGCGAAGTTATTGTAGCGGATGATGAGGTCGATGAATTATTTAATGACATCAAGAGTGAAATAGTACTGCTTTTGAAAGAGGGAGACATTTCTCCTGATTATTGTGTGGATATGCTAATGATTGCAAAGTATTTGGAGCGAATTGGTGATCATGCAGTAAATATTGGAGAGTGGACGATCTTTCAAAAGACAGGTCCGGATATGGGACGTTTTTCGTAAAAAATCACATAAAAAGAAGGGATTGCATAATAGAGATATTGGCAATCCCTTCTTTTCTTTTGATTAAAAATATTGCATCTATGCCTTTAAAAGTGTTATCATAAGCTAGGACTTGGAAAGGATGAAATGGATGGGAAAAGAATTAAAAACAAATGCCATGCGTATTTTAGAAAAAAACCAGGTATCGTATGAAATGTATCAGTACGAGAGTGATGGGTTTTTAGATGGAGTGACGGTTGCGACAAAGCTCTCGCTTCCGCTTGATCGAACGTTCAAGACCTTACTTGCACAGGGAAAATCAAAGGAATATCTGGTATATGTGATTCCAGTCAATGAGGAGCTTGACTTAAAAAATGCGGCAAAAGCGGCAGGTGAAAAGTCGGTTGAATTGATACCAGTAAAGGATATTACCGCAGTCAGCGGATATGTCAGGGGAGGTTGCAGTCCAATCGGGATGAAAAAGAGGTATCGTACGTTTGTTCATTGCTCTGCAAGCAATGCAGGGGATATCATTGTAAGCGGCGGACGTCTTGGAACGCAGATTCGGCTATCTGTAACGGATTTAGTAACAATTATTGGAGCCAAGCTTGCGGATATCACATTCCACGAAAAATAGAAGACCGAATTCAAATATAGGAGGCAGCATATGTATAGTTTTCGAAATGATTACAGCGAGGGTGCACATCCTCAAATATTCGAGAGATTACGAAAAATAAGTACCGAGCAAAATGAGGGCTATGGATTAGATTGTCATAGCATGCGTGCGGAACTACTGATAAAGAAACATCTCCATCGTAACGATGCGAGCATTCATTTTATCCCAGGAGGGACACAGACGAACCTTTTGGTGATATCCAGTTTCTTGCGTCCGTTTGAATGTGTGATTGCTGCCGACACCGGACATATCAATGTTCATGAAACAGGAGCAATTGAAGGTACGGGACACAAAGTGGTAACGGTTCCGCATGTCGATGGGAAATTGACCGTGGAGGGAATCTTACAGGTGTTAAAACAGCACGAGACGGAGCATATGGTGCGCCCAGCCATGGTCTATGTGTCCAATACAACAGAGCTTGGTACTGTCTACAGCAAGGAGGAGCTAACAAAGTTGTCAAAGGTATGTAAGGAGCAGGGACTTCTTTTTTATCTTGATGGTGCAAGAATTGCATCGGCTCTCACTACCTTGGGTAACGATGTTTCCTTATCGGATTATGCGAGCTTAACGGATTTGTTTTATATTGGCGGGACAAAAAACGGAGCCTTATTTGGGGAAGCACTAGTCATTTGCAATCCATCTTTGCAAGCTGATTTTCGATATATGATAAAGAATCGCGGTGCTATGTTAGCAAAGGGCTTTATTACGGGTGCGCAGTTCGAAGTTATGTTTGAAGAGAATCTGTTTTTTGAGATGGGAGAGCATGCAAATGCCATGGCAAGAAAAATTGAATGCGCACTTTTAGAAAAGGGCTATACCTTTTATGCGACCCCATGCAGCAATCAATTATTTCCAATTGTGGATGTCTCATATCTTGAAAAGACTAAGGATGCATTTGTCTACAATATCGAAAAGGAATTAGACGATGGAAGAGTAGTGATTCGTTTTGTAACATCCTTTGCAACGACCGAGGAAAGTGTAGATGCACTCATTCATTCGTTTTAACAAATAAAAGAAATGGTTACGGTGATAGCATGAATAAAGTGTTAAAAGCTTTTATTATTACAAATCTGGTGATGCTTGCACTTTTTGGTGTAGGAGCTTTCTTTGTCTATAAAAACTATAATGCAGCACAAAAAGAGAGGGAACTTCTTGCAAAGCAAGAGTTGGATAAGCAAGTTTATGGTCTTTCCAAAGAGGATGTTAGTGAAGACACCATTATACCGTTGTCGATAAAGGGAACCAAAAAAAATGTGGAGACTTTTCAGGTAAAGGATATTTATGATGCAGCGTCCTCTAAGCGAGTGAAGGATGAATTAGAAGCGATAAAGAAGAAGAATAAGCTAAAATATGAGGTAGATGCAGCGCTATTTGCCTATAACCCGTTTGGGACACATGCACTTTCCCTTTATTTCTATTTTAATACGATGCAGGTATCAACACTACGATATACGATTCACGTAGAGGACGAGGATATTCCTGATTTTACCAGAACTCCAAAGATGACAGGAGGGCTGGGAACCAGAGAAATGGAAGGTGTTATTGCTGGATTGGTGCCAGGGGTAAAAAATTACATTATTTTAAAGCTTTATGACGATAAGGATAAGCTAGTTAAGCGTGTCGTATATTCCTTTACGCCACCGAAATTAGGTGGTGTGGCGCAAACGAAGCTTATGGAGGTGGATGGAAGCAGCCTGAATGAAGTAAGCAACGGGCTTTATTTGTTTCTGGGTCATGATGCAGAGAATAAAAAGATGACGCCGGGCATCTATCTGTATGATAACTCGGGTGTCTTAAGAGGCTTACTGCCGACGGTAAGTCAAAGGACGACACGTGTCATCTACATAAACAACCAAATGTTTTATAATTACAGTAACACTGGTTTTGCTATGGTATCCTCGATTGGACAGGTTATGAAAACCTATAAAATAAAAGGATATCAGCTTGCCAATGATTATGTCTACGATGGGTATGGAAATATCATTGGAATTGCAACAAAATCTGGTGCCAAGACAGTGGAAGATCAAATTATATCGCTCAATTTAGAGTCAGGAAGAACGACCCACTTGGTGGATTTAACAAAACTTCTAAAAAAGGTGAAAAAGAAATCTAAGGATCAAAAGAATTGGATTGAACTAAATGGAATTGTCTGGGCAACAAAGGATTCGGTTGTGGTTAGTGCTAAGAAGCTTTCTGGACTTATTAAGCTGAAAAATATAAGCAGTGTGACGCCAACCATTGAGTATATCATAGGTGATACTACTCTTTGGAAAAAACAAGGAAAAACCAAGGGTCTTCTTACGAAATATGTGGATACCACAACGACATCATCCACTACGGCTGCCACAACTGCTGCCACAACTGCGGCGCAGACAACCGACCCGTTTGAAAGCCAGTATTTACAAAGTGGGTTGCAGCTCTCTAGTGTGGAAGATAAGTACCCAATCAACGATGGGCAATACTATTTGATTCTTTTTGACAATCACAAAAAGGGCTCCGATACTTCTTATTATTATAAGTATTATGTGGATGAAACCACTGGTACATATGACCTTGTAAAAAACATGAAGGTACCGTACTCTGCTTCCGATAGCAGTGTACAAGAGTATCATGGAAATCTGGTAGTCAATAGTGCCGATCAGACTACGGTTGGTGAATATGATGCAGATGGTGTATTGATTCAGCAGCTTAAATATCCGATTGAAACAGATACCTTCCGTGTATGGAAAATGGACTTTAAAGATTTTTGGTTTTTGGAAACGTAAAACTTGCTATTGTTACATTTATAACATATAATATTTCTATTAGAAGAATGAAAGGATGGTTTTTATTTTATGAACAATTTGGAACTTAAGAAAACGGCCAATGCGATTCGTAAGGGTGTCGTTACCGCTGTTCACAGCGCAAAATCGGGACATCCAGGCGGTTCACTTTCGGCTACGGATATCTTTACGTATCTGTATTTTGAAGAGATGAACATTGACCCCAAAGACCCTAAGATGGAGGATCGAGATCGTTTCGTACTATCCAAAGGACATGTAGCTCCTGGTCTGTATGCAACGCTTGCAAATAGAGGATATTTTCCAGTTGAAGATTTAAAGGGATTGCGTCATGTGGGCTCCTATCTCCAAGGACATCCCGATATGAAGCATATCCCAGGCGTTGATATGTCAAGTGGTTCTCTTGGACAGGGTGTTTCCGTTGCAGTTGGTATGGCACTTTCTGCAAAGCTTGATAACAGAGACTATCGTGTTTATACGCTTGCAGGAGATGGCGAAATCCAGGAAGGACAGATTTGGGAAGCAGCGATGTTTGCCGGACACAGAAAGCTTGATAATTTAGTTGTAGTCGTAGATAACAATGGACTACAAATTGATGGTAGTGTAGATGACGTGTGCTCTCCATATCCAATTGATAAAAAGTTTGAAGCGTTTAATTTCCATGTTATTTGTGTGGATGCACATGATTTTGATGATATCAGAAGAGCGTTTAAAGAAGCCAGAGAAACCAAGGGTCAACCGACTGCTATTATTGCAAAGAGCGTGAAAGGTAAGGGTGTTTCTTTCATGGAAAATCAAGCAGCATGGCATGGTTCTGCTCCAAATGATGAGCAATATGAAATCGCAATGAAAGAATTGGAGAAAGAAGGTGAAGCATTATGTCAGATGTAAAGAAAATCGCAACAAGAGAAAGCTATGGTAATGCTTTAACTGAACTTGGTGCAAAATATCCACAGCTTGTTGTTTTGGATGCTGACTTAGCAGCAGCAACTAAAACAGGTGTGTTTAAAAAAGCATATCCAGACCGTCATATCGATTGTGGAATCGCAGAGAGCAATATGATGGGAATCGCAGCAGGTCTTGCAACAACTGGGAAAATTCCATTTGCAAGTACTTTTGCCATGTTTGCAGCAGGTCGTGCGTTTGAGCAGGTGAGAAATGCGATTGGATATCCAAAGTTAAATGTAAAGATTGGTGCTACGCATGCAGGTATCTCGGTAGGAGAAGATGGTGCAACACACCAATGTAACGAAGATATTGCCTTGATGCGGACAATTCCAGGTATGGTTGTTATTAATCCTGCCGATGATATTGAAGCGAAGGCAGCCGTTGAGGCAGCAATGGAATATTACGGACCGGTTTATCTACGTTTTGGACGTTTGGCGACTCCTGTTATTAACGATACCCCAGATTATAAATTTGAGCTTGGAAAAGGTGTTACCTTGCGTGAAGGAAAGGACATTACAATTGTTGCAACGGGTCTATGTGTAGCAGCTTCCTTAGAAGCGGCAGATAAGCTTGCAGCAGATGGAGTTGAGGCTAAAGTTATTAATATCCATACGATAAAGCCACTGGATGAAGCATTGATCGTAGCAGCAGCGAAGGAAACCAAACAGGTATTTACGGTAGAAGAGCATTCGATCATTGGAGGACTTGGAAGTGCAGTTTGTGATTGCTTAT
>JASKJZ010000064.1 GCA_030154385.1 Clostridiales bacterium | reverse complement strand
CACAGCTTGCGGGTACCTTAAGCGGTGGAGAACAGCAGATGCTTGCGATGGGGCGGGCACTCATGTCTCATCCAAAGATTATTTTGATGGATGAACCTTCTATGGGCTTATCACCTATCTTTGTGTCTGAAATCTTTGACATTATCAAAGAGATTAGTGCCAGCGGAACAACCGTACTTGTAGTAGAGCAGAATGCAAAAAAAGCATTATCCATCGCAAACCGCGCATATGTGCTGGAGACGGGGCGTATTGTGTTAGATGGAGAAGCAAAGGATTTGCTGGAAAATGATTCCGTAAAGAAAGCATATTTAGGAGAATAGGGAAAGGAGGGGGTTGTCGTGGGAAAATATGTAATTACAATTGCAAGAGGATATGGAAGCGGCGGAAGAACGATTGGGAAAATGTTATCCGAGGAGCTTGGTATCCATTATTACGACCGTGAACTATTACGACTTGCATCGGATGAGAGCGGCATCAGTGAAGAGTTATTTGGAAAAGCGGATGAGAAGATCAAGGAAAGCTTTCTATATAAAATTATGCGAAAAAACTATACCGGAGAGCTCATTGCTCCCGATAGTGATAATTTTGTTTCCAACGATAATTTATTCAATTATCAAGCAAAGGTAATCCGGCAATTAGCCGAGGAGGATGAGAAATCCTGTATTATTGTGGGAAGATGCGCTGACTATATTCTAAAAGACTATAAAAATGTGATACGGATTTTTGTACATGCGCCGCTCGAGCACTGTTTGGATACGTTGCAGACTATGTCTGGAGAAAGCAGAAAGGATTTGCAAAAGAAAATCGAAAAAATTGATAAGCACAGAGCGGCTTATTATGAATATTATACGAAAAGAACGTGGGACAATGCAGCGAACTATGATTTATGTATCAATACGAGTGAACTTACCTTTGAAGAAGCGGTAAAGCTCATTCAGGAATATATAAAAATTCGCATCAAAGAATAAAATCGTTTGTGACAGGTGAGAGAAGGAAATGAAAGCGGGAGGCGCATATGGGGGAAACAGCTATTACAAGTAAGAGGTTTGGGATTAGTGGTTCTACGTTAAAGCTAATCGCAATTGTTACAATGTTAATCGATCATATAGGAGCTGCCATTTTAGAAGCCATGCCAGGATTTTATGCTTCTATGCAGGTAAGGGGCAGTCTTTATATTGCAGATCGTATCTGTCGTGCAACCGGAAGAATTGCCTTTCCTATTTTTTGTTTTTTGCTTGTTGAAGGGTTTTTCCATACCAGAAGCCGGAGCAAATATGCCCTCCGGCTTGCTGTCTTTGCATTGGTGTCGGAAATTCCATTTGATTTGGCGTTTCGTGGACAGTGGTGGTATCCAGGCTATCAAAATGTATTCTTTACCTTGCTGATTGGTCTTATCATGATGATAGGGATTCAGTACGAAAGAGAGCATGTCTTACCAAGGCTTGCCAAGGGTAAAAATATCGTGGCGCTGCTTTTACAGACGCTTATATTTGTAGCAGCGGCAATTGTTGCACAGCTTCTGCATACGGATTACGGGATGTGGGGAATTGTCGCAATTTTTGGTATGTATATATTACGGTTCAATCGCCTGTATCAATGCTTGGTAGAAGCACTCTATTTTATGTCGTTTGAATTTCCGTCTGCCGCCTTGTCCTTTTTACTTTTGTATTTTTATAATGGGAAGCGTGGGATATCGCTTAAGTATGTCTTTTATTTATTTTATCCTGTGCACCTTCTTGTATTATATGGAATTTATATCACTTGGTTTGCAAAATAATGGATTGACAAAGGAGAAAGCAGTTATGGCTACAATACGTCCGTTTCAGGCAATTCGCCCAAGAAAGGATCTGGTAAGTAAAATAGCGGCGCTGCCCTATGATGTTTATAACCGAAAGGAAGCAAAGCAGGAGGTCGAACGGGAGCCGCTGTCATTTTTGGCCATCGACCGTGCCGAGACACTTTTCGAGGATTGTGTGGATACCTATGCGCCCTGTGTGTATGAAAAAGCAAAGGAACGTTTCGACCAAATGCGGGCAGAGGGAAGCTTTATCAAAGAACAGGAAGCAGTATATTATCTTTATGAGCTTGTGATGGAGGGGCGCTCCCAGACAGGAATTGTTGCCTGTGCTTCCATAGATGATTATTTAAATAATCGAATTAAAAAGCATGAAAATACCCGTGCCGAAAAAGAAGAAGACCGGATTCGGCACGTGTCGACCCTAGAGGCACAGACTGGACCGATTTTTTTAGCGTATCCAGCAAAGGCGGCCATTGATGCAGTAGTGGAAAAAAATCGAAGGAAGGAGCCCGAATATGCCTTTACCTCACCAGATGGCGTAACGCATCGCGTCTGGATTATGAGCGAGGGTGGGGATATTTTGACACTTCAGACAGAATTTGAAGGGATTGATTCGATTTATATTGCGGATGGGCATCACCGTGCGGCTTCGGCCATTAAGGTGGGAGAACAAAAACGGAGAGAGCACCCAGACAATACAGGGGAGGAGCCCTATCATTACTTTTTATCTGTTTTATTTCCGCATGACCAGCTCATGATTCTTGATTATAACCGCGTGGTCGCGGATTTAAATGGATGGGGGGAACCAGAATTTTTGGAAGAGCTGAAAACTTCCTTTGCAATAGAGGAGGTAGAAGGTGCATATCACCCTGCAAAAAAAGGTGAAATCGGGATGTACCTATCCAAACAGTGGTATAAGCTGACAGCAAAGCCAGTAGTTTTGTCCGAAGATCCAGTGGAAGGACTAGACGTTTCACTGCTGCAGCATCAGGTCTTAGACCCAATTCTTGGTATTAAGGATCCAAGATGCGATAAGCGAATTGATTTTGTGGGCGGTATCCGTGGACTTGAAGAGCTTGAGAGGCGCTGCCAGGAGGATATGACGGTTGCGTTTTCTATGTATCCAACGTCGATTGAGGAGCTATTTGCCGTAGCAGATGCCAATCGATTGATGCCTCCAAAATCTACGTGGTTTGAGCCAAAGCTTCGAAGCGGTATCTTTATTCATGAGATTTAAGATGCAATAAAATTTGTGTATGCGCTGCAATCACAAATTTATAGCCGTAATTAAGCAGCGCAGAAATGAGGAAAATGATGATTTCAGAGAAGATGAAGAACCTGGTAAAAAATAGTTCCGTGATTCGTGCCATGTTTGAAGAAGGAAAAAAAATGGCAAAAGAATACGGTGCAAATAATGTATACGATTTTAGTCTTGGTAACCCAAGCGTGGAGCCTCCCAAGGAAGTAAATGAAGCCATTGTTTCGGTTGTATCAAAAGAAGGCAGTATGGCAGTCCATGGCTATATGAATAACTCTGGCTATGAGGATGTAAGAGAAGCAATTGCATCTTCCCTCAATACTCGGTTTGCAACCAATTTCTCGAAAGAAAATTTATTGATGACCGTTGGAGCCGCTGGCGGACTGAATGTGATACTAAAAACCTTATTAAATCCAGGGGATGAAGTGATTGTGTTTGCGCCTTTTTTCGGTGAATATCGAAACTATGTAGCAAACTTTGATGGAGACCTTGTGGTCGTATCACCGAATAAGGAATCGTTTCAGCCTAATTTATCGGAATTTGCGGATAAAATTACCGTTAAAACAAAGGCAGTCATTGTAAATACCCCAAATAATCCAACGGGAGTGGTATACTCAAAGGAAACCATTGTGGCAATTTCGGATATTTTAACAAAAGCACAGGAGCATTTTAATACTTCGATTTATCTGATTTCTGACGAGCCATATCGTGAGCTTGTATACGATGGTGTAGAGGTACCTTATTTAACAAAGTATTATAAAAATACGGTGGTTGGATATTCCTATAGCAAGTCCCTATCCCTTCCAGGAGAACGCATTGGATACCTGGTGATGCCTAATGAGCTGGATGACTTTGAGGAAATTGTGCAAGCAGCGAATGTAGCCAATCGTATCCTTGGGTTTGTAAATGCGCCATCGCTCATGCAGCGTGTCGTAAAGGAGACCTTAGCACTTACAACCGATTGTTCGATTTACAATAAAAATCGTGAATTATTATATCACAAATTAACCGAATACGGATATGAGATGGTAAAGCCAGAGGGTGCTTTTTACCTCTTTATCAAATCACTGGAGGAGGACGATAAAGCCTTTGTAGAAAAGGCAAAGGCACACCATCTATTATTGGTGCCGGGAAGCTCCTTTGGATGCAGTGGCTATGTGAGACTTGCTTACTGTGTGGACTATGCAATGATTGAACGCGCTCTTCCAGCCTTTCTTAAGTTGGCAGAGGAATACAAATAGGAGGAAATTTACTTGGAAAGCTGGAAACGAAATGTCCGGGAAGTAGAACCCTATGTGCCTGGGGAACAGCCAAATATCAAAGGCATGATTAAACTAAACACGAATGAGAATCCCTATCCGCCAGCGCCTATGGTAGAGGAAATGGAAAAGAAAATGGATACGAATCTATTTCGTCTATATCCAGATCCAACGGCCGACCGTTTGGTTTCGGCACTTGCAAGTCGTTATGGACTAGAAAAAGATCAGGTTTTTGTAGGAGTGGGTTCGGATGATGTGCTTGCCTTATCCTTTCTTACTTTTTTTAATGCAAAGGAGCCGATTTTGTTTCCGGATATCACCTATTCGTTTTATGATGTCTGGGCAAATTTGTATCGAATTCCATTTGAGACGCCCGCACTGGATGATAATTTTAAAATCAGGGTGAGTGATTATAAGAAAAAAAATGGAGGAATTGTAATCGCAAATCCCAATGCACCAACCTCGATTTGCGAAGAACTTTCTTTTATTCGGGAGATTTTAGATTGCAATCGCGATGTGGTTGTCATTGTGGACGAAGCCTACATTGATTTTGGCGGTGAGTCAGCGGTATCCTTGATACCAGAGTATGACAATTTATTGGTGGTGCAGACCTTTTCCAAATCCCGTTCTATGGCAGGGATGCGTATCGGATATGCAATGGGAAATCAAGCGCTGATTGGAGCGCTTTTGAATGTGAAATACTCGTTCAATTCCTATACGATGAATTTGCCTTCTATTTTACTTGGAGAGCAGGTAATTTTTGATGAAGCTTATTTTAAGGAGACTACGGACAAGATAATCAAAACAAGAGAATGGACAAAGCTTGCACTATCGGAGCTTGGCTTTACATTCCCAGATTCAAAGACAAACTTTTTGTTTGTGACGCATCCTTCCATTTTGGCAGGGGAATTGTTCCGAATGCTGCGAGAAAAAAATATCTTTGTGCGTCATTTTAATAAGCCAAGAATCGATAATTATCTAAGGATTAGTATTGGAACCGATCAGGAGATGGAAACCCTGATAAAAACTCTTAAGGAATACGTACGTTGACAAACCTGGTAGATAAGAGTAATATTTGAATATAGAAAAAGAAAGGAGTTGCCTCATGAAAATATTAATTGCAGAAGATGATTTTGCAAGCCGCAAATTTATGCTTCGTTTTTTATCAAAGTTTGGAGAGTGTGACATCACCGTAGACGGAGAGGAAGCAGTAGAGGCTTTTACCATGGCACTGGATGCTGAGGACGGATACGATTTGGTATGTCTTGACATCATGATGCCAGGAATGGATGGATATCAGGCGCTAAAACAGATGCGTGAGATTGAACTAGAAAGAAACATATCAGAAGAGGACTCGGCAAAGATTATCATGACGACAGCACTGAATGAAGGAAGAAATGTAACCAAGGCTTTTGAATATGGTTGTGTTGCCTATGCAGGAAAGCCGATTGATCAGGAAAAATTTGAAAATGTAATCCGTAAGCTTGGATTACTCGAATAAAGAAAAGCCTGTCAGCATATAACAAACTGGCGGGCTCTTCTTAACTTAGCTTGCTTAGAATGGAGATAACAATGGAAACAAAACAGTTGATCAAAAAACTAATTGCAGACGGGGAGCTTATAAGGGATGAGTATGTATACCTATTAAAGAATATTACAGAGTCAGAGCAAGAGGAGCTTCGAAAAGAAGCAGAACGTATTAGACAGCTCTATTATGGAAATAAGGTATATATAAGAGGGTTGATTGAATTTACGAATTATTGTAAGAACAATTGCTATTATTGCGGGATTCAGGCGGCCAATAAAAAGGCAGAACGCTATCGGCTGACCGAGGAGCAAATTATGGAATGCTGCAACGATGGCTATGAGCTTGGTTTCCGTACCTTTGTCTTACAAGGCGGAGAAGATCCTTATTTTACAGATGAAAAGATGGTAGAAATCATTCGTAGTATCAAAACGGCCTATCCGGATTGTGCGATTACCTTATCCATTGGAGAAAAAACAAAAGAAAGTTATCTTGCGTTTAAGCAGGCGGGAGCGGATCGTTATCTGCTGCGCCATGAGACGGCAAGCGAGGATCACTATCAGCTGCTGCATCCCGATAGTATGCAGCTATCCACTAGAAAGCAATGTCTTTATGACTTAAAGGAAATCGGATTTCAAGTCGGAGCTGGATTTATGGTAGGTTCACCAGGACAAACCGAGGAGCATCTTGCAAATGATTTGATTTTCTTAAAAGAACTACAGCCGCAGATGGTGGGAATTGGTCCTTTTATTCCCCATCATGAAACAAAATTTGCGAATCAGCCAGCGGGCAGTACCAAGCGGACGCTATTACTACTATCCATCATTCGTATCATTCTTCCTAAAATTTTACTTCCTGCTACAACGGCACTTGGAACAGTGGATCCAAAGGGAAGGGAAAAAGGAATTTTAGCTGGAGGAAATGTAGTAATGCCAAATCTTTCTCCCGTCGCAACCAGAAAAAAATATGAGCTTTATGATAACAAAATATGTACAGGAGATGAGGCCGCACATTGCCGTTCCTGTTTACAAAGAAGAATGGAATCGGTTGGTTACGAGGTAGTGGTCGATCGAGGCGATGCATTATAAAAAAGAAAGGCTTGAAGGAGTATGAATTTTATTATTGAGTGTTTAAAAGGGGTAATGATTGGAATCGCAAATGCGATACCAGGAGTCAGTGGCGGCACAATGATGGTATCGATGGGAATCTATGATAAAATCATTGGAAGTGTCACGGGATTTTTTAAGGATTGGAAGAAGAGCATTGTGACGCTGCTTCCCTATGTGATTGGCATGATGGTTGGAATTGTGGGACTTTCCTATGGCATTACGTTTTTACTGGAGACCTATCCTTTTCAAACGAGCCTTTTGTTTATTGGGCTAATTTTTGGAGGACTCCCAATTTTAACGGGGCATGTCAATAAAAAAAGCATTCGAATTTCTCATGTTCTGATTTTTGTGGCGATGTTTCTTGTAATTCTCCTCTTACAAAAATTAGGTGGAGGAAGCTTTGAAGAAAATGCAATCACGTTGTCGGTGGGAGAGGGAATACGGTTATGCTTCATTGGTGTGATAGCAGCGGCAACCATGGTGATACCAGGGGTCAGCGGTTCTATGGTTCTCATGATTTTAGGGTATTATTATCCCGTTTTAAATGCGATTAAAAATCTGATTCATGCTTTACTTGCTTTTGATGTTTCAGGGATTTTATATAATCTTGGTATTTTGGTTCCGTTTGGAATTGGAGTATTAGCAGGGATTTTTGTAATTGCAAAGCTAATTGAGTTTCTTTTGGAACGTTTTGAGAGCCATACCTATTGTGGCATTTTAGGGCTGGTGGTGGCGTCTCCGATTGCAATTTTTATGTCAAACGGGATACCAGCACTATCTCCTTCTATCATTGGAACTGGGGTACTTACGTTGCTGCTTGGTCTTATCGTAGCTTACTTCTTAGGAAAGGAGTAGGAAAGTTATGAACAAGAGAGAGCTTTATTTAAAGATTTTTGTGGATTTTATCGTGTTTATACTGGTAGTACTGTGTATTATTTTTATTTTACCAAAGGCAATCCGATTTTTTATGCCATTCGTGATTGGCTGGATTATTGCCATGATTGCCAATCCCGTCGTGAAATTTTTAGAAAAAAAGGTCAAGATTGTTCGAAAGCACAGCTCTGCTATTTTTATTGTAGTTTCCATTGCAGCAGTCGTCTGCCTTTGTTACTTTGGGATTAGCTTTTTGGGGCGGCAAATTATATCATTAATAAAAGACTTGCCAGATTTATTTGAACGCTTCCAGATGCAGATTCGGGTCATGGAAGAAAATATGGCGGGGCTCTACAGTGTAATGCCAGACAATGTTAAGCTCTTTTTCGACAATGCAACCAATAATCTGTTATTGTATTTGGGAAGTGCGATTTCAAATGCCAGCCAGTTTAGTGCAGCAGATGCAGGTTCTCTGGTAAAAAATGTAGCAGAAACCTTTTTAATGGCAATCATTACGATCATGTCCGCTTACTTTTTTATAGCAGACCGAGATAAGCTGGTGGCAGGCATCAAAGAGATTACGCCCATGTCGATACAAGAACGCGTGACTATTGTAAAAAACAATTTTGCGATGGCAATCGGTGGATATTTTAAGGCACAATTTAAAATTATGCTGGTCATGGTGGTTATTTTATTTGCTGGATTTGAAATTTTAGGAATTGATTATTCCTTTTTACTTGCGCTAGGTATTGCTTTTTTAGATTTTCTTCCCGTATTTGGTACGGGTACGGTGATATTTCCATGGGCAGTGATTGATCTTATCACAGGAAACTATATCGAGGCTGTGGCACTGGTGATTATTTATCTGATTTGTCAGGTCGTACGTCAGGTATTACAGCCGAAAATGGTAGGAGACAGCATAGGTCTTAGTCCGCTCGCAACCTTAGTATTTTTGTTTGTCGGCTACAAAATAAAAGGAGTCCTTGGAATGATTATCGGTATCCCAATCGGGATGGCAGTCATCAACCTATACAAGGCTGGACTTTTTGATAAACAAATCCAAGGACTCAAAATAATCGTACGTGATATCAATGAGTTTCGAAAGTATGAGCGGCATTAATAATAATAATTGAAAAAACTATATTTACTTCGATCGGCTAAAAAATCAGATTGTAAGCATCGATTGGATAAATGATTCAAAAACTGATAGAGCAAAACACCAAGCACAAATCCAATCAGATGATAGATATAAGCATCAATTGTATATGTCCCGAACCGAAGGTAAGAGACCAAAACGGGAATCGGTGGTAGTAGGAGAGCCAGTAGGACAAGATAGATTCTGCTGGCTTCTTTCAATAGCAGCGATGCATAAAATCCAATTGGTACAAAGAGTAAAATCGATTTGATCAAGTATAGTATGAGTATGTCAAGTGGCTGTCCTAAGTAGATTGCGTCTTCAATATAGGTTGCAGTTGACAAAAAAGGAATAAATGGCTTATCAACGAGGGACGCGCTTTTTGGAAAACCTGTTGGTGACAAAAAATAATGATGTACAAAAAAATAAAGATAATAAAGTGAAAATATGATACTGGTTCTAAAAAAATATGCCTTAAATTGTACAAATCTAGGTCCACGATCCATGAAATTGCGCAGGATGCCATAGCATAGAGGAACCAGCCAATTTAAGAGTACGAGGAGGGGAAGCTTATTATTATAAATCAGCAAATGCCCCGTCTGGTAATAATAAATTACAAACGTTGCGGCGGCACTTAAAATGCCGGTGAGAGAGGCTTGCAGATGAAAGCTTAGGTAAGTAAGGGAAGTTTCTAGGTAGATATGTGCAAATATAAGATTGACTACCAAGGAAACCAAAAGTGGTATATATAACGTATCCAAAAAGTAATAACTGCCGTATTCCAGGCCTACCGTCAGGATCGAAAAAATCGTAATAAGGGTTTTGATGCGTATGGAACGATGGTTCATAGGCTA
>JASKJZ010000063.1 GCA_030154385.1 Clostridiales bacterium | reverse complement strand
TATACACGTTTCTATCCTCCGTCCTATTTTATAGGGGTGCATATTTTGAAGCAATGGCTTCAAATACCTTGATACCATCCATAGCCGCTGATACGATTCCTCCCGCATAACCAGCTCCTTCTCCACAAGGATAAATACCCTTTTGATTGCTTAAAAGGCTTCCATCCTCACGGTGGATGCGCACGGGAGATGAGGTTCTGGTCTCGACGCCGCTAAGGATTGCATCCGGGTCATCAAAGCCCTTGATGATATGGCCAAAAGCTTCGACTCCCTCCACTATGCCATCCGCAACATATGCAGGCAGACAGTTCCTAAGATTTCCAAACGTTACCGCTCCCTTGGAATTGGGGGCTATCGTTCCAATATTTTTTGTTGTTTGATTCTCTTTTAAATCGCCATAGCGCTGTATGGGAATATTTCCTTGCCCCTCTTTAAAAGCAAGCGCTTCCCACTTTCTTTGGAACCGAATGCCCGAAAGGCAATCTCCTCCGTCAAAGTCATCTGGTGTTACCGTAACAATTAACGCGCTATTGGCATTTCGCTCTGCCCGGTCATGGTTGCTCATACCATTTACCGCCAGATGTCCCTTCTCAGAGGAAGCATTCACCACAAATCCACCAGGACACATACAAAAGCTGTAAATACCCCTTCCATTTTTCAGAGCATGCGTCAGCTTATAATCTGCAGGTGGAAGCTTTTGATAAAAATCTCCGTACTGGGACTCTCCAATCCGAGTCTGCGGATGCTCAATACGCACGCCGATTGCAAAGGCTTTTGCTTCCATACTTAGATTATGCTTTTGCAGCATCGTAAAGGTATCTCTAGCACTGTGCCCAATTGCTAATACCAGCACCGTGCAGGGAATATGTTCGGTTTCATTTACAACTACCTCGCGGATTTGATTATCATGGATAACAAAGTCTGTGACCGTCGCATGAAAGCGGACTTCACCGCCAAGAGACAAAATCTCATTTCGCATATTTTGAATGACAACGCGAAGCTTGTCCGTTCCGATATGCGGCTTGTTATGATATTGGATTTCTTCTGGTGCACCAAAGGAAACAAAGGTCTCAAGAACCCGATGATTTCGCATATACGTGTCCTTTACCAATGTATTTAGCTTTCCATCCGAAAAGGTGCCGGCCCCCCCTTCTCCAAACTGTACATTGGAGGAAGGATCTAGTTGGTTTTTCTCCCAAAAGACCTCCACTTGCCTCGCTCTTTCTTCAACCGCTGCTCCCCGCTCAAGTACCAGAGGGCGATAGCCTAGCCTAGCAAGCTCGAGTGCACAAAACAAACCAGCCGGCCCCATTCCCACAATAACAGGACGATACAAAAGAGGAGCATCTCCTGGTTTTTGCGTCTCATATCTCTTGATAGGGGTTGGCATGATATTGGGTTTCTTTAAAAAAACAGTTTCTTTTTTTAGTGTTACATCAACGCTGTATAAATAGTGGATATCCTGTTTTTTTCTGGCATCCAGTGATCTTTTTTGGATGGAAACATCTAAAATTTGATCCTTTTTCATCTGGTACCTGGCCTCTAGAAAGGCTAGAATGGCAGTTATCTGATCTTCCTTTTTCAGGGAAGCAAGTTTTGCAATCGGTACTTTTATATTTGTAATTCGTAACATTTTTATTCTCTTTCTTGTTTGCAAGCAATTATGCTTCTTCCATTATACTTCTTCATTTCTATGTCTTACTTTTTGAAGGATAGCGTCAGTGGCTGCCTTAGCGCTGGTATAAGCCCATTGAAGGTTGTATCCACCACAGGTACCGTCCACATCCACAAGCTCGCCAATTAAATATAAGTTTTCGCATATAAGGGATTCCAGCGTGCCAGGAGATAGCTGACGGGTATCCACTCCTCCTGCTGTGACCTGCGCCTGTTCAAATCCGTTGCTTCCCTTAATCGGCAGCGTATATTGCTTGATTTGATTCACAAGCAGACGGATTTCTTCGGATGAAGTAGTGGATAAGGCACCATCCGAGCGCAAACCAACGAGTTTTAATAACTCTTTGGCTAGTTTTGGATCCATTAGATTTTGTAACACCTGCAAACGTGTCTTATATCCATTGGTTTTCTTTTGCTGACCAATATATTGAACGAGTGATTCCTTTGTAAGCGCTGGTAAAAGAGCGAGTTGCACGGACACCGTCTTTTGCTGCATAAGTGCCATCGTGGCATAGCGGCTTACCTGAAAAACAGGAATTCCTGAGATTCCATAAGCTGTAAATTGTAGTTCTCCTTGTTCATGTGTCTTCACTTTTCCGTCAATACTTAATGTAAGCTCTGCCTTTATACGGATTCCGGCCAGGCAATCAAATCCCTTCTGCCCTACCCTTAAGCCTGTCATAGCAGGCTGTAAATCGGTTACCTTATGACCAAGCTTTTTGGCCAGCGCATAGCCGCTTCCATCACTTCCAAGAGAAGGCATCGCCATACCTCCGCAGGCTAAAATCACCTGGTTTGCGCGGTACGCATAGGTCTTTGTCTGCACCGTAAAGCCACCTGTGTCCTGCTTGATGTTTACGACGTGCTCTAAGCACTTTATCTTGACTCTTTGGTGAGATAGTTCTGTAAGCAAGGCATCTACAATGCTTGCTGCTTGTTCACTATAGGGATAATAATAGCCCTGCTTGTTTTTCGGAAGAATCCCAAGGCTATTTAAAAACAAAAGAAACTCGTTCTTTCCATAACGCTCAATCAATTGCCAGGCAAAGTCTGGATTTTCTCCTCGGTAACATTCCTTTACTTGAACGTCATTGGTAAAGTTACATTTTCCATTTCCAGTCGCAAGGAGCTTTCGACCAATTTTATCGTTGTGCTCCAAAAGGGTAACATTTATATTTTCGCGAGACAAAAGAACTGCCGCAACTAATCCTGCTGCCCCTGCTCCCACTATGATAACATCCTGCAATGTTCGCCCTCCTTTTCACATATCTTAAGCTATTATACTCATTTTTTATCACTTACGCAATGGAAAATGAAATGGTATATATTTTCCAGAATTGGAAAGAATGCATATTAGAATACAAAGATAGGAGGAAGAATCTCATGAAAAAAATAGTATTTTATTTTACGGCAATCGGTGCAATTATAATTTTGATATCTTCTGCCTATTACGTAAGCTATAAACGAGTTATGGAGCATTACGAGCAGTCACAAAGCGAAAAAGAAAATATCTCCTATGCACAGCTTGCAACACAAGAACCCGCAAAAGAGGTTGACAGCCACAAAGAAGAACAGATCACATCAAATACAACCTATACACTTATCACCTATACACTACCCCTTGAAACAACCAAACGAGAAGAAAAAGTACTTCCTCCGGAATGGATTGGCATGAACCGGGAAGCGCTTAGCGCATACCTTACCTCCTATATGGAAGACCTTCCCTTGCATGAAATTAAGGCAGGGCTTATTTCCTTTGATTTGGATACGTTCTCCAGCACGGCAATTATATTAAGTAAAACGTACGATTCAAAGAAAATGCCCTATGAGTATTTTATCCGCGTGGTAAACTATGAAGTAGTTGTATATTATTGCGATAAAAAAACAATTTTTGAATACACTGGAATTGATGCAAGACATCTGACTCCTGCGGAACAGCTTGCGCTTATTGAAGGCTATTATGTGTTAGATAAAAAGGAGCTTTATAGTATTTTAGAAAATTATTCGAGCTAGAGAATGGCAGATTACGCTCTGCCAATCCCCAGTTCTTCCATAATTTCTCTTTGCTTTTGTTCCATTATGACCCTCTCGCCCTCTTCCATATGATCATAACCGCAAAGATGCAGCATGCTGTGAACCGTCAAAAACGATAGCTCGCGCTCTACACTATGGCCATATTCTTTAGCTTGCTCCCAAACCTTATCCATTGAGAGCATAATGTCTCCTAACATCAATTCACCGCTCTCTGGATTAAAATATTCCTCAAATTCCTCGAGCCAGTCAAATTCACCTGGTACTTCGTAGTCTACCATCGGGAAGGACAAAACATCTGTCTCACGGTCAATCCCTCGAAATTCCCGGTTGGTTTTTCTGATTTCTTCATTGTTTGTAATTACAACATTCACTTCCACCTCATAGGGGCAGTCTTCAAAATCAAGTACGGCAAGCACCGCTTGATCCATAATCTCTTGATAGGGAATCAATGGCTCACATTCCAATTCACAATCATAGGTAATGGTCATACTCTCTCCATTTCTGCGCAATGCGCGTCATCTATTCGTTCGGTAAATTTCCAAGGTAAAATTCTCGCAGTGCCTGATAGTCTTGCAGGCTTAATCCTGCTTCATCTAGGATACCCTCTTCCAATCGGATGCGAAAAATATCTTTGATAATCGTATCATTTTTTTTGCGTTTTTCCACGGACTGTTTTTCAAAATATCGAATGGTATGTACAATACTGTCTGTTAATAAAACGATTGCTGCTTCCTTTGATTTTGGATGCTCTTTCTTGCCATTTTGCTGCATAAGAATCGAAATCAAAGCTTCTGGAAGCTTCCCTTCCTTTGCAATTGCAATTCCATTTTCAATATAATCGCCTTCTCGTAAACGACCAATTTCGTGATACATACCGCCTGCTTTTGAAAGCAAAGGGTCGGCTCCAATCGTTTTGGCCGCGCGTTCGGCTAATAATCCAATCAACAAGGCATGCTTATAAAGCCTAGGCTTTTGTTCGAACATCTCCTTCATCATGGGTGCATCGCTGTTAACGAGTCCAATGTATAAATCCTCTGGCTCTGTGACCAGTTTTTCCTCTGGCTGTTCTTCTTGTTGTTCTTCTTGCTGTTCTTGTGGTTCCTCATCTTCTTGTGGGGGTATTTCTACCGTTTCCTCTCCTAATCGCAATCTTGAGACCAAGAGGACAATCACTGCCCCACTAAGCAGTTGGAATAAATTTCGTCTGCTGTAAATACCCTCTGTTGAAAAGCCTCGTAGCACTAAGAAAAGCATGATTTCTACACTCATGACAATTACCGATACATATAGGAAGGATACGATGCGATTCACATATCGGATTAATACGCACAGGAGCCCCCCAAGTATCAGACAAGCGATAAAATCATCCATTTTTAGCTGAAAGATGCTACAGTACAAAAAGGTCAGAACCAATTGAAGGGCAATGCCTGCACGGGCAGATATCTTTCGTGCGAGTAGCACACTTCCTATCATCCAGAAATAAAATACTGGAAATTTTGTATTTGCTACCAAAAAGGCAATCGAAATCCCATAGCCTGCCAAAAAGTAGAATCTACCTTTTTGTCTCTCTAGCTCAAACGTCTTTTGGGTATATAAAAGCATACGCAGTCCAAACACGAAAACCAAGACCAATCCATATATACGAAGTATTCGCTCCGAATTATCCTGCCGAAAGAATAGTATTGCATAGGAACTGGCAAAGGTCATGATCATAAAGAGTGTCCAAAATATATAGCTATCCTGTTTTTTTTGTTCTTCTATCACAAGCCTCTACCTCTTTCCGTACTTTCGGATACGGCTCTTTTCTTCTTTTGATATTGTTTTTGCTTCAAATGCATCATAAGCCTTAACAATCTTTTGTACCAATGGGTGCCTTACCACATCTTGGCTTGTCAAATAGGAAAATCCGATATCTTCTATTTTAGAAAGCACCTTGATTGCCTGCTCGAGGCCAGATTTTGCATTGCCAGGCAAATCCTTTTGTGTAAGGTCGCCCGTAACAATTACCTTAGAGCCAAACCCGATACGCGTCAAGAACATCTTCATCTGTGCCGGGGTTGTGTTTTGTGCTTCGTCTAAAATAATAAATGCATTATCCAGTGTACGTCCTCTCATATAAGCAAGAGGAGCCACTTCAATGAGTCCCTTTTCCATGTTTTTGGCGTAGCTATCCGGTCCCATGATTTGATACAGTGCATCGTATAAGGGCCGTAGATAAGGATCTACCTTACTTTGCAGATCTCCCGGTAAAAAACCAAGCTTTTCTCCTGCTTCTATCGCTGGACGAGTTAAGATAATTCGTCCCACCTCATCATTTTTAAAAGCTTGTATCCCCATTGCCATTGCTAGATATGTCTTTCCGGTTCCAGCCGGTCCCACGCCAAAAACGATCATCTTTTGTCTTATCAGGTCAACGTATTTTTTTTGCCCAAGCGTCTTTGGTTTAATTGGCTTTCCTTGAATGGTATGACAAATTAAATCCGAATCAATTTCTACAATGGCGCCTTCGTTTTCTTCCATCGAAAGAGACAAACAATAAGTAACATTTTGCTCTGTAATGCTATTTCCTCTTTTCGAAAGCTCCAAAAGCTGCTCAAAAACTCGTCTTGCCTTTTTGGTAGCAGCCTCATTGCCAATGATCTTTAGTTCATTATCCCTTAAAATAATCGTTACTTTTAACGTTTTTTCAATAATTTTCATGTAAGAATCATATAGCCCAAATACATTTTTTTGATGCTCTGCCGGAACATCAAGAATCGTTTCCACTATGCTCATCGTTATTTGTATTCCTCCACTCGCTGTCTAGTATCTTACGGTAACGATCCGCGATTTGTGTTACGTCGATCGTTCCGTCTGCTATCAGGGAATCCCCTATCCTTTTTATTTTAACATTATTTTCTCGAATTACCATCTTTTTTTCCAACATTTTATCAACATATTTCGATAACTTGATCTGCATATACGAAATGCCTTGTTTGATACTTTGATCCACAAACACTTCCTGGTATTTTTTTTCATAGACCAGATCTATAACACCGAATAGTGTTTGATAGGTATTAGTTACAAGGGCTTGCTTGTCACTTTTCTTAATGGACGGATGCGGGAAGGAAAAAAGAAATTCCTTATCCCCTCTTCGAATTCGAATGGTTTTTAAGTTTTTTTGATAAAATCTCTTTTGTTTATAGCGTAAACATTTTTTTAAATGATATTCATAAGACGTATCAATCCATACATCTCCATCTGCTGCTACTGGTTCTTTTCTCAGTAATAGGTCACTATCTCCAACAATATCCACGATACCCGATATGAGGATATCCCCCTTTTTTACGGTATCTCCTACTTTTACCTGCACAGTTCCTCTCCGCACAATAACCGAGGAAATTACGCCTGATTTTGGTGCCAGAAGGTGTACGGGACTTTTGTTTTCCTGATAAAGCTCTGGCATTTTCGTTTCGCGTATTTGTACCAAAAGGCGACACCCCTTTACTTGTGCAGATACCCATCCAATATCAACATATTCTTTTCGAATGGCCTCCTCAATTTGTATACCATGGATATCACGGCAAAAAATAAGGGGATGAATTCCATCCTCACTCAAAAAGGAGATCAGCTCTTCCTTACTATGGGTATACTGACCCTCAATCTGAATCTCCCAAAGCAATCGGGAACAAAAAATTAGAATCGCCCAAAAGAGAAAAAAACCGATTAAAAACCCCCATCGTCTTTTCAGTATGCGTAGAAAAAAGGGCAATCCTTGCTTTTTTTGGATCCGAGGAAGTGTTTTCGTTTTTTTTGCAACGGATTTTAATTTTTTAAAGTCTCCCGCTCCAATACAGCATTGATAAACGGTATTTTCGCAATGAATCTTCCATGTGTATATGTTTCGCATCTTACAAAGATTAAGAAACCGTTCTGGCGATGCCCCCTTGATTTCAAGCAAGACATAGCCTCTTAGCCACTGCATAATCGACCCTGCCAATTTCCATCCTTCCTATTCACAAAATTGGATTGTATCAATATATCCTTTGATCTTCATATCATCCACGGTATAGTATTCAATTAAGAGGTGTTCTCCTGCGATTGAAATTTTACCAATCTTTGTTTGCAATCTGATTTTTTGATTGGTATACTCAATGATTCCTTTATAATTTTCAATAAAAAGAAGATGCTGTCCGACCATATATAGGATAGGAGCACCTGCCAAAATATCCGAAGGTAATTTCATGGCATCGGAGATTTCTTCTAAAATCTCGACTTTCGTTTGTCTCATAAACATCCCTGGTTCGCGCTTTGTTATACTATATGATATCAGAAGAGAAAAAATGAGCATACAAATCGCAGCTAATTAAGTTACAACATATGCAAAATCCAAAATAGCATTTTAAAAAGGGAGATGTTTTCACATCTCCCTTCAACTGTACCAATATAACTTATTACTAGTATTTGCGCTTACGAGCAGCCTCTGATTTTTTCTTACGTCTAACGCTTGGCTTCTCATAATGCTCTCTTTTACGAATTTCTTGTTGGATACCAGCCTTCGCGCAATTTCTTTTGAATCTGCGAAGTGCACTATCTAAAGTTTCGTTTTCTTTTACGATAACATTTGACATAGTCTCACACCTAACCTCCCTCCAGTTGTGAATTGTGCTCATACAACTGTTTGGGTATTTTATAGCACTATTAAGATTATAGCATATTTTTTTGATTCGTCAACCGTTTTTTTGTTTTTTTTGCAAATGTTTTAGTTTTTTTGCAATTGCGACGCTAATTCTTCTTTTACTGCGTCTAGTGCTGCCGGAATGGCTGCTGGATCTTTTCCACCTGCTTGTGCCATATTAGGGCGACCACCACCGCCGCCGCCAACGATTGCAGCTACCTTTTTAATCAAATTACCTGCATGTGCACCCTGTTCCATAGCCTTCTCTGTCGCCATGGAAATGAGATTAACTTTTCCGTCTTGTTTGGAAGCAAGGAATATAACCCCTTCTTTTAATTTATCCTTTAACTGGTCACCTAGGGTACGAAGACCGTTCATATCGACATCATCAACTCTGGTTGCAAGCAGCTTAACGCCATTTACATCTACAACTTGATCCATAACATCACCCAGGGCACTCTTTGCCATTTTATCTTTTAATTTCTGATTTTCAGCATGCAAAGCCTTCATTTCTTCTTGCATCGACTCAATTTTCTTTACGATTCCTGCCACATCGGTTTTAGCCGCTCTTGCTGCCTGATAAATCTCTTGCTCCAGACTTGCATAGTAAGCAAATAGCCCTTCGGAAGTAAGCGCTTCAATACGACGTACACCGGCTGCAATTCCTGCTTCAGATACTATTTTAAAAGCCGCAATCGCATTGGTGTTTGCTATATGCGTTCCACCGCAAAGCTCCACACTAAAATCATCCACGCGAACGACACGTACGGTTTCACCATATTTTTCACCAAACAATGCCATTGCTCCTGTATTTTTTGCTTCCTCCAACGTCATCACATCGGTCTTGACCGCGATTGCCTTTGCAATTTCCTGGTTTACAATCTCTTCTACTCTTTTTAGTTCTTCTGGTGTCAAAGCCGAAAAATGGGTAAAGTCAAAACGTAAACGATCCGCATTTACAAGGGAGCCTGCCTGCTCTACATGATTTCCAAGTACCATGCGAAGCGCTTTTTGTAGAAGATGGGTAGCGGTATGGTTCTTTGCTGTTAATTGACGGTTTCGTTCTTCAACCGTAAGCGTCACAAAATCGCCGACCTTAAGCATACCACTTGTCATCTTACCAACATGGCCAACCTTTCCACCTTGCAGCTTAATGGTATCTTCTACCACAAACACACTATCCTTACTAGTAATGGTTCCAATATCCGCCTGCTGTCCACCCATTGTTGCATAAAATGGAGTCTCTTCTACAATAATTGTACCTGTCTGCCCATCACACAGACCTTGTACGAGTTCCTCTTCCGTTGTCAATACGGTAATCTTGGATGTATGGGTAAGGCAATCATAACCAACGAAGGAAGTCGTTATAGCTGGATCAATCGACTGATATACGGTAACATCAGCGCCCATATAATTGGTCTCTGCTCTTGCATCCCTTGCTTTTTTTCGCTGT